>JAJXUO010000113.1 GCA_021782815.1 Pseudomonadota bacterium | reverse complement strand
CCGATCTTGACGAAGACCGGCCAGATCAGATCGGCGGCGGTCAGGGTGTTTTCAGCGACAAGCCGCCGCGACCATTGGTCGCGGCGGCTGCGGCGCAGGCGGGTCTGGGGAAAATCCCCGGTGACGACGGGTCCCAACACTTGGTTATGCGGCCTCCAAAGCCTGTGCAAGATCGGCGAGGATATCGTCGATATGTTCGATACCGATGGAGAGACGAACATACCCCTCGGACACCCCCGCCGCCAACTGGTCTTCTGCCGACAATTGCGAATGGGTGGTGCTGGCCGGATGAATGGCCAGGGAACGGGCATCGCCGATATTCGCCACATGATAGAGAAGCTTCAGGGCGTCGATGAAGGCCTTGCCGGCCGCCTTGCCGCCCTTCAGTTCGAAGCCCACCAGGGCGCCGTAGCCGCCCTTCAGCACGGCGTCGGCGCGGCGACGGGCCTCGCCGCTCTGCTGGCTGGGATGGATGACCTTGGTGATCTTGGGATGCTTGGCCAGGAACTCGGCCACCGCCAGGGCGTTGCGGTTATGTTCGCGCATGCGCAGCGGCAGGGTTTCCAGCCCCTGCAGGATCTGGAAGGAGTTGAAGGGGCTGGGGGCGGCGCCGATATCGCGCAGCAGGGTAACGCGGGCATGCAGGATATAGGCGATGGGGCCCAGCGGCTTCACGGCCTCGGTCCACACCACGCCGTGATAGCTGGGATCGGGCTGGGTCAGCAGCGGGAAGCGGGCGGCATGCTTTTCCCAGTCGAACTTGCCGGAATCGATCAGGGCGCCGCCGATGCTGGTGCCGTGCCCGCCGATATATTTGGTGGTGGAATAAACCACGATATGGGCGCCGTGATCGAAGGGGCGGGCCAGGATGGGGGCGGCGGTATTGTCGATGATCAGGGGGATGCCCAGCTCATCGCCGATCTTTGCCACTTCGGCGATGGGGAACACCTGCAGCTTGGGGTTGGGCAGGGTTTCGGCATAGAAGGCGCGGGTCTTGTCGTCGGCGGCGCGGCGGAAATTTTCCGGATCGGAGGGATCGACGAAACGGGCCTCGATACCGAACTGCTTGAAGATGTTGGCGAAGAGGTTCCAGGTGCCGCCGTAGAGATCGGTGGAGGTGACGAAATTGTCGCCCGCCTGGGCGACGTTGAGGATGGCGAAGGTGCTGGCCGACTGGCCCGACGATACCGCCAGCGCCGCCACGCCGCCTTCCAGGGCGGCCAGGCGCTGCTCCAGCACGTCGGTGGTGGGGTTCATCAGGCGGGTATAGATGTTGCCCAGCTCGGACAGGCCGAACAGATTGGCGGCGTGATCGCTGTCGCGGAACTGATAGCTGGTGGTCTGATAGATCGGCACCGCCACGGACGTGGTGGCCGGATCGGCGCGATAGCCGGCATGCAGAACCAGGGTTTCGGGATGCGAGGAGGGCAGGGTCATCTTCTGGGGTTCCTGACGTTGGAGAGGCCGTTTCGCTGTTCCCCAGAGAAGCACCCGTCCGCCGCCGCTGTCAAGACGATAACATAAATTATGTGTTCTATTTTTCAATATAACAATTTCATAATGTTTAATTAGTCGGTTGGCGGGGCGAGGGGGCTGTTATAAGCTGGCGCCATGACCAGCGACCGCCATATCCAGGCCGAAATCATCGGCCGGCTGGGCCGGATCACCCTGACCCGTCCCGCCGCTCTCAACGCCCTGACCCGCGCCATGATCGTGGAGATCCATGCGCAATTGCGCGCCTGGCAGACGGCCCCGGACGTCGAGGCCGTGCTGCTGCGGGGCGAGGGGCGGGCCTTTTGCGCCGGGGGCGATATCAAGGCGGTTTGGGAGGCGGTGGGGCGGAACGCCCCCTACAGCGATTTTTTCTGGGATGAATATCTGCTGGATCACGCCATCCACGTCTATCCAAAACCGGTGATCTCCTTTCTCGACGGTTTCGTCATGGGGGGCGGCGCCGGAATTTCCATGCTGGGCAGCCACCGCGTGGCCACCGGGCGCACCGCCTTCGCCATGCCGGAAACCGCCATCGGTTTTTATCCCGATGCCGGCGGCACCTTCTTTCTGTCGCGCCTGCCGTTGCCGCTGGCCCGGTATCTCGGCATGACCGGCGCCCGCATCGACGGCGCCGATTGCGCCTGGTGCGGCCTGGCCACCCACTATATCCCCTCGGAGCGCCTGGACGCGGTGGAGGCCGATCTGGCGGCGAACGGCGCCGGTGGGGTGGAGGCCGCGCTGGCCAAACATCAGGCGCCGCCGCCATCCTCGGCCCTGGAACGGCAGGCCGCCGCCATCGACCGTTCGTTCGGAACGGCGCATCTGCCTGAAATCCTGGGAAATCTCGCGGCCGAAAGCGGCGACTGGGCCGAGGCGACCCGGGCTCATGTCGCCACCCTGTCGCCCTATTGCATGGCTCTGACCCTGCGGCAACTGGAGACCGGGCGCGCTCTTTCCCTGGCCCAGGCCCTGGTGCGGGAATATCGCATGTCGTTACGCATGGCGCTGGGCAATGATTTCCGCGAAGGGGTGCGGGCCAAGCTGGTGGAGCGGGGCTATGTGCCGCGCTGGCGTTCGGCCACGGCCGCCGAACTGGACCCGGCGGCGCTGGACGCCCTGTTCGCGCCGCTGGAGGAAGCGGAGCTGCCGCTGTGACGACACCTCCGCCGGATGCCGTGCTGTTCGAGTTTCGCCGGGTCGGCAATGCCGTCAAGGTCAGCGCCGTCGATCCGCTGACCAATACCGAGATTTCCATCGTCGGCTCGCCCACCATGGGCGAGACCACGCTGAAAATGGCGGCCTACCGCAAATTGTTGTGGGTTTTGCGGAAAAACGGCGCATGAAAAAGGCCGCCCGGTTTGGGGCGGCCTTTTTTCGTCCAGGTTATATCGCCCGGCCAATGATTTGACCGGTTGGGTCAAATCAAGTGCCGACCGGTATTACTTCGCCAGGCGCGGCCGGCGGCCGCGGCGGTCGTCGGAGACGTCGTCCACCTTGCGGCCCAGGCCGATCTTCTTGGCGAAATCCGAACGTTGCGCGGCGTAATTGGGGGCCACCATCGGATAATCCGGCGGCAGGCCCCACTTGGCGCGATATTCGTCCGGGGTCATGTTGTAGGTGGTGCGCAGATGCCGCTTCAGCATCTTCAGCTTCTTGCCATCTTCCAGACAGACGATGTAGTCGGGATGCACCGACCGCTTCACCGACACGGCCGGACGCGGCGCCTCGGCCTTCGGCTCGGCCGGCTGGCTATCCAGCTGGCTGAGGGAGTTGTAAACGGTGTGAATCACTTCGGAGATCTGTCCAGCCGGCAGGGGATTCTTGCTGACATAGGCAGCAACCACATCGACGGCCATCCGCAGGATGTCGTCACGCGACACTTTTTCCACGATATTCTCGGTCATGCTGATCCCGACCCAGCTAGGTTCATATAATGGGCACATAAATATGCATAGCTACAATGCCATGTCAATGCTATTGCGACAAATCCCAATAATGATTTCTTTTGAATTATCTTTCCTCAGTAAATTTGTGCAGAGCCCTTATTGCTGGTGGCAGCATCCCGGCCCGTCGAATGCTGCGCGAATACTCATATCCTTTTGGTTATAATTTTTGTGTTATAGGTATAATAGATCCTATCCTATCGATGTTAAAATATGGCCATGATGTTCCCCAGGGCTCCGAACTCAGGTTAACGCGGTTTACGGCTTGCCTCGGCCGTGATTCTCTGAATCGCCCAGATTCGGAGACGCTTGATGCCCCTGACCACGTTGGCCCTTGGCGAGAAATCGCGCCTGCG
>JAJXUO010000064.1 GCA_021782815.1 Pseudomonadota bacterium | reverse complement strand
TGATGCCGGCGTTCGGCGGCGGCGACGCCCTGAACGACGCCCAGCTGTCGGATCTGGCCGAGTACGTGCTGTCGCTGTCGCACAGCTCCAAGGACGCGACGGCCGCCGCGCGCGGCAAGGCCATCTTCACCAGCAACAACTGCTACGCCTGTCATGGCGAAGCCGGTGAAGGCAACACCGCCGTCGGCGCTCCGGCGCTGGCCTCGGGTCTGTGGCTCTATAAGGGCAAGGATCAGAAGGCCGAGATCATCTCTCAGATCAAGCACCCGAAGATGGGCGCGATGCCGGCCTGGTCCGAACGCTTCGACGCCACCACCATCAAGGAACTGGCCGTGTACGTCCACTCGCTGGGCGGCGGCAAGTAACCCTTGTCCGAAACGAAGCGCCGGGAGCGATCCCGGCGCTTTTTTTCGCGGAAAAACACATGATGACCCTCTCGGCATCCCCCACCTACCGCACGCTGGACATCGGCGATGCGCTGTTTTCCGTCCAGTCCGGGGCAAGCACGGTTTTCCGTGTGGAAAGCGGTCACATTCTCCTGTTCAAAACCCTGCCCGGCAACCGGCGGCAAATCCTTGCCATCCTTACCGCAGGCGATTATTTCGGCTTCCCGGTGTCGGGCCGCCGCGACTGCGCCGCCGCCTGCCTGTCGCCCGCCCTGGTGGCGGAATGGCCCCTGGCCGACCTTGCGCCCCGCACCCTGCGGCTGGCCGCCGAGGCGCATCTGGCCGCCGCCATGTCCACCATGCTGGATCTGGGCCGCAAAAGCGCGCTGGAGCGGGTGGCCGCCTTCCTTGGCCTTTTGCAGCGCCGCCGCCTGGATCTGCCGCTGCGCATCGGCCTGGCCGCCGATTGCCTGGGCCTGCGCGTGGAAACCGTTTCCCGCGTTCTGCACCAGCTGCAGCGCGACGGCATCATTCTCAACCCCGCTTTCGACGGCGCCTCGATGATCCTCAATCCGGCGGCGCTGGAGCTGATCGCCCAGGGGCGCGGCCAGAGCGGAACGGGGACCCCGCCCGCGCATCGCCCGCCCGCCGTCCCCCTGCCCGGCACCCCGGCCTGAGCGCGGCGCCGTCGCTTTTCCTTGCCCCGGCCGATCTTTCCCCCTATGCTTAATTGCGAATGATTATCATTTTCAATTAAGCGCGAGGACAGCATGGGCACACTCTTTCCCGTCATCACCCCGTCGGCGGGCCTCTGGTCGCGGCGGTCCGCCACCGGCTCGGATCTGCTGGCCATCGCCGCCCTGGGCACGGCGGCGCGGCATGCCGCCACCTGCCAGGATATGCGCGAGGCCATCGAGGAAATCGCCGGTCCCCTCTGGGCCCCTACTCTGGACAGTCTGCAAAGCGTTATCGAACGCCTGCTGGAGCGGGGCCAGATGCGCAGAACCTCCGATGTGCCCGGCCTGGCGGCACAGCATGTCACCACCCACAGCGGCCGGGAACGCCTCTGCCGTCTGCTGGCCTTGGACACCGCCCATCCCAGCTGCCTGCTGGCGCAGGTGGGCACCCGGCTGGGCATGGCCTTCCTCGATCTGATCCCGCAGCCGCGCCGCCGCGGTTACATCGAGAGCAGCCTTTATCACTGCGAGCTCCAGGTGCGGGAATGGCGGCGCCGCAGCGCCCTGTGCCGGGCCCAGGGCGATCTCGGCCGCCGCTGGCTGGCGCATGAGGGCCAACGCTTGCAGCAGGAGCAGCGGCTGCTGCGGGACATGCTGGCGGAGTTGCCTTAACGCCGCCCCTGGCGCAGCTTGAGCCGGATCACCGCATCGCAGGAGCTGAGCCAGGCGATCTGATCGTAACGGCGCAGCACCGCCTTCTGGTGCGAAGGATCGCTACCGCTGTCTTTGGCCAGATGCTGATCGTAAAGCCGCGACATGCGCTGCTCGATGGCGTTGCGATCCTCGTTGTTCAACGCGCGGCGGTCGCTGGCCGGAGCCCGCTGCAGCCATTCCAGGCTTTCATCGGTCTGCACCAGCTGCATTTCCCAAAAGGTGTCGCCGTAGATCCAGGCCGAGATCTTGGGTTGCAGCCCCACCAGTTTGCAGGATTTGTCATAGGCGATCTGCGAGGCCGGACGGGTTCCCCAATAGACCAGGAACAGCCCCATGGCCACCAGAATCAGATTGTAACGGCGCCGCGGCATGGTCAGACCGCCCCGTGGCGGCGGAACCAGTCCAGCATGCGGCCCCAGGCCTCCTCGGCGGCGGCGGCATGATAACAGGGGCGGTAATCGGCGTGGAAACCATGCTCGGCCCCCGCATAGACCCGCACCTCCGACGGCGTGCCCGCCAGAGCGCCCGACAACGCCGCCACATCCGAGAGCGGGATATGCGCGTCCAGGCCGCCGAAAAAGGCCAGCACCGGCACCGGCACCGAGGGCGCCAGGGCCAGCACGCCGGCCGCCTGCGGCGCCCAGCGCGGCGCCGCCAGCTGACCGTACCAGGCCACGGCGCAACGCACGCGGGGATCCTGCGCGGCATAAAGCCATGTGGCCCGGCCACCCCAGCAAAAACCCGTCACCGCCAGCCGCGCCACGTCGCCCACCCCTTCGGCGGCGACGAAATCGGTCACGGCGCCGAGGTCGTCCAGCACCTGACGGTCGGAGACCCGGGCCACCACCTCGCTCATCAGACGTCCGATATCCGAATAGGCCATGGGATCGCCCTGACGCACGAACAGCTCGGGCGCGATGGCGTAATACCCCTGATGGGCCAAACGGCGCACCACATCGCGGATATAATCGTGCAGCCCGAAAATCTCCTGGATCACCAGCACCACCGGCAGGTCGCCTTTTCCGGCGGGATAGGCCCGATAGGCGGGCATCGTTGCGCCGGCCACCCCGATCTCCACCACACCGGCGCACAGGCCGTCGGCGCCGGTGTGAACGGCCTGCTCCGGACGGGGCCCGGCGGCCGGCGCGAACCCCACGGAGGAAGACGGCGTTTCGGCGGAAGAGGTCATGAGCGCGCTCCGTTAACAGTCAATCGATGGGATAGCGGTCCTCGAACAGCGAATAGGCATCCACCGCGTCCAGCAGGAAACCATCGACGCCGAGATCGGCCAGACCGTTGAAGTAGGTGCCCAGCAGCGTTTCCCACGCCTTGTCCCAATAGGTGGTCAGCCAGGCTTGCGGCTCCTGTTCCAGCGGCTCCATCAGATAGGAGGGGTTTCCCGCCCGCCATTCGGGCTTCCAGTACCAGCGCCCGGTCCTGGCGATCCCTACCGGCAACACGGCCAGAACCAGGCGCCGGGTGCCCATCACCTTGACCTTGAGGGCATCGATATCGGCCTTGTTCAAGGCCTCGCGGCCACGGAAGGGATCCAGCACCAGCACATCATAATTGGTGGCGGCCAGACGGTTGATCCAGGCCTGACGGCTGGGAAAGCTTTCGCCGCCGAAACAGGGCAGCCAGTTGCGCGCCTCGGCCACATGGTCGATATGCTCGGAACGTTCGTCCCAGGCCCGTCCCGGCGGCACCCGGTTCAGACGTTCGTCGCCATCGCCGTCCACATAAGGCACGAACCCGGCCTGCAGGGCGCGTTTGCGCACCAGGGCCGTCATGGCCTTGTCCTTGCTGTAATCCACGGTGAACACGCGTTTTCCGGCCTTGCGCATCAGGCCGCCCAGTTCCCAGAAACGGGCCGACTGATCGTTGGGGGTGGCCACGCCGTACCCGCCATAGCCGCAGATCAGCCCGTCGATCATCACGCCGTCCACCGCCGCCAGATAGTCCTCGAACAGGCTTCCCTGTGGGGAATGAGGCTGGCCGGGCTCGCGCTTTTCCTCCCACAGGGCTTCCAGGCGGTCCTTCACCAGCAGTTCCGGGGCGTTGCGCACCAGCACCTGTAGGCCGCGCTTGTGGGCCACGTCGCCCAGTTCCTGCACCACGCCGCGCATCAGTCGGCGGAAATTAGGGATCTTGTCGATGGGGGTATCGGGAACGTCGCGCAGGATCTGGCTCGGGGGATCGGGAATGACGCGGCCGCCCACCAGCATTTCCGCCGCCGCCCGGCCCGGCCGGGCCGCCGCCAGCATACCGGCCACCCCCAGCATCATCTCCCGGCGCCTCATCATCGTCCCCGTCTCTCCTGCCGCCGCATCCAAGCAATATCAACGGAATGCAGCATAGCATTCCCTTCAGGGTGGCGAAAGCCGGGGCCTTGAGGGTAGAGTGCGGCGGGAAAAAGCGCCCGTGGGGGAGCGCTGGTCTCTTAAGGATCGCACGCGCATGGGGACTGAAGCCAGGATCATCGTCGTCGGCAACGAAAAGGGCGGCACCGGCAAATCGACGGTGGCCATGCATCTCATCGTTTCGTTGCTGTGCATGGGCGGCCGCGTGGCCAGCATCGATCTCGACGCCCGCCAGGCCACTTTGAGCCGCTATGTGGAAAACCGCGCCCGCCGCGTGGAGCGCGGCCAGCCCCTGCCCATGCCCGAACATGTGGCCGTGCCCCCCACCGCCGACCCGGCGGCCGACGAGGCCCGGTTTCTCGAGGCTCTGCGCATGCTGTCCACCCGGCACGACGTGGTGCTGATCGATACCCCCGGCAGCGACCAGCCGCTGTCGCGTCTGGGGCATTCCTATGCCGATCTGCTGGTCACCCCCCTGAACGACAGCTTCATCGATCTCGACGTGCTGGCCAAGGTGGACCCCGACAGCATGAAGATCACCCGCCCCAGCCACTATGCGGAAATGGTGTGGGAAAGCAAAAAGATCCGGGCCCTGCGCGGCCAGCGCGGCGGCGCCGACTGGTTCGTGCTGCGCAACCGCCTGTCCACCCTGGACGCCCGCAACAAGCGCGAGATGGAACGCCTGCTGGGCGATCTGGCCCGGCGCATCGGCTTTCAGTGCGTGGGCGGCCTCAACGAGCGGGTGATCTACCGCGAACTGTTCCTGGAAGGCCTCACCCTTCTCGATCTGGGAGCGGGTTCGGGCGTGGAGATGAGCATGTCGCACGTGGCCGCCCGCCAGGAGCTGCGCCGCCTGGTGGAGGCCCTGGGCCTGGCCGCGCTGCTGCCCCGGGGGTAAGACCAAGTCGCGGTGAGCAGGGCTCATCGCGACGCCGGTGAGGAGCAAGGCGACGCGCGGCTGATGGCGCGAAGCCAAGGGGTCTGGAAGACCCCGCCCGCCGCGCGAGGGACTCCGTTGATCGGGTCCGATCAACGGGATTGGGGATAAGGCCGCCATTGCTTAAAACCGCAAGCCATGGCACAAACGCCTATAGGCATCTGGGGAATTGCCGAGGCTGTCTCCGGGGCCGAAAGCTGTTTTAAGAAGGGTTTTTGCCGATGTCTCGTCGCGTGCGTAAGTGCGTCTTCCCGGTGGGTGGTCTGGGCACCCGTTTCCTGCCCGCCACCAAGGCCATGCCCAAGGAAATGCTGCCGGTTGTGGATAAGCCGCTGATCCAGTACGCGGTGGAAGAGGCCATTGAGGCCGGCATCGAGCATTTCATTTTCGTCACCGGCCGCGGCAAGGCGGCTCTCGAAGACCATTTCGACCATGCCCCCGATCTGGAGCGCACCCTGCGCGAACGCGGCAAGACCATGGAACTGGCCGCCGTCACCTCGTGGATGCCCAAATCCGGCCAGGTGTCCTATACCCGCCAGCAGGAGCCGCTGGGCCTGGGCCATGCCGTGTGGTGCGCCCGCGATCTGGTGGATAACGAGCCCTTCGCCGTCATCCTGCCCGACGACCTGATCCTGGCCCGCATCGCCTGCCTGAAGCAGCTGGTGGACGCCCATACCGAAGTGGGCGGCCATGTGGTGGCCGTGGCCGACGTGCCGCGCGAACATACCAAGCGTTACGGCATCCTCGACGTTTCGCACGACGACGGCCGTCTGGCCCGCGCCAAGGGCCTGGTGGAAAAGCCCGAGCCGGAGAACGCGCCCTCCACCCTGTCGATCATCGGCCGCTACATCCTGCATCCGCGCGTGTTCGAATTCCTGGACAAGCAGATGCGCGGCGCCGGCAACGAGATCCAGCTGACCGACGCCATCGCCAAAACCATCGAAAGCGTGCCGTTCCACGGCCTGCGTTTCGACGGCCGCCGCTTCGATTGCGGCGACAAGGTGGGCTGGCTGCACGCCAACCTCTCGTTCGCCATGGCCCGCCCCGAAATGCGGACCCAGGTGGAAGACCTGCTCAAGGACTTCAAGTAACACCACCTTTTCCTAAAGTTTGAAGCAAGGACGGCAACCATGCGCATCGCAATGATCGGAACCGGCTATGTGGGCCTGGTCTCCGGTGCATGCTTTTCCGAATTCGGCATCGAGGTCATCTGTGTCGATAAGGACGAAACCAAGATCGAGGGCCTGAAGCAGAACAGGATGCCCATCTACGAACCGGGCCTCGACGCCCTGGTGGCCGACAATGTCAAGGCCGGGCGTCTGTCCTTCACCACCGATCTCAAAGCCGCCGTGGCCCAGTCCGACGCCGTGTTCATCGCCGTGGGCACGCCGTCGCGCCGGGGCGACGGCCATGCCGATCTCTCCTATGTTTACGCCGCCGCCAAGGAAATCGCGGAATCCCTCAACGGCTATACCGTGGTGGTCACCAAGTCCACCGTACCCGTGGGCACCGGCCGCGAGGTGGAAACGATCATCCGCAACACCCGCCCCGATGCCGATTTCGACGTGGTCTCCAACCCGGAATTCCTGCGCGAAGGCTCGGCCATCAACGATTTCATGCGGCCCGACCGCGTGGTGATCGGCACCGAGGCCGAGCGGGCGCGGGCGGTGATGAAGCAGCTCTACCGCGTGCTCTACCTGATCGAAACCCCCATCGTTTTCACCTCGCTGGAAACCTCGGAGCTGATCAAGTACGCCGCCAACACCTTCCTGGCCGCCAAGATCACCTTCATCAACGAAATCGCCGATCTGTGCGAGGCCGTGGGCGCCAATGTGCACGACGTGGCCAAGGGCATCGGCCTGGACGGCCGCATCGGCAAGAAGTTCCTGCATCCAGGCCCCGGCTACGGCGGCTCCTGCTTCCCCAAGGATACCCTGGCCCTGGTGCGCACCGCCCGCGACAAGGGCTCGCCCCTGCGCATCATCGAGACGGTGGTGGCCATCAACGACGAGCGCAAGAAGCGGATGGCCGACAAGATCATCGCCGCCTGCGGCGGATCGGTGGCCGGCAAGACCATCGCCGTGCTGGGCCTGACCTTCAAGCCCAACACCGACGACATGCGGGATTCCCCCAGCCTGGAAATCATCCCCGCCCTGCAGAAGGCCGGCGCCACCGTGCGCGCCTTCGACCCCGAGGGCATGGAAGAGGCGCAAAAACAGCTCTCCGATGTGGTCTATTGCGAGGACGCCTACAGCACCATGGAGGGCGCCGACGCCCTGGCGGTGCTGACGGAGTGGAACGAGTTCCGCGCCCTCAACCTCACCCGCGTCAAAAGCCTGCTGAAGGCCCCCATCCTGGTGGACCTGCGCAACATCTACGAACCGGCCGAAATGGTGGCCTCCGGCTTCAGCTACAGCAGCATCGGCCGGCCAAACCGATAAGACTGAACGATGTTCACAAAACGGAACAGGGCGGAGCCGCAAGGCCCCGCCCTGTTCCGTTTCACCTTTGCGGCAAGCTTACCTGACCGGCGTTTCCGGGAAGCACAGCTCGTGCCGGGCCCGCCATTCGGGGCCGACATAATTCAGCATCAGGCTGCGGCGGATACCGGTGATGGGGCGCTTGTGGAAGCCGTGCCAGGTATTTTCACCGGGCACGAACACCAGGCCGCAATTGAAGTCGCCGGGGGCGCTGTGCGGTTCGGCCTCGGGCCCGGCATAAACGTCGGTGCCCCAGCCCTCGGCGCCGGGGCCGGTGGAGAGATAGATCAGGATGGTGACGCGCTTGGCGCCGATATCGGTATGGGGCTCCAGCCAGAAGCCGTCGCCGTCGCGGCAATATTCGATGCGGGCGAAGGTGCCGGTGAGATCCAAACCGCACATCTCTTCCCAGGCCCGGACCACGGCGGGGGACTGGAAGGCCTCGGCCAGGGCCTTCATGGCCGGATCGTTGGCCTGGCCCTCGGCATTGAAGAACAGCCGGCAATCGTTGTTGGCGGCGCGGGTACCGCTGCTGAGATCGGCCTCGGGCAGGCTGACCGGCATTTGCGCCAGATGCAGGGCCACGGAGCCATCCAGCATGGCGCGCGGCGTCCAGTGACGGTAGGGCTGCTCGAGGCGGGGCGCCGCCGCCAGAGAGCGGCACAGGGTGGCGGCGGTAAGAGCGGAATCCATAACCTGAAACCTGCCGGAAAATCGGGAAAACGCGGTTCTAGCGGAAAAACCGCCTCCGTTCTACTTGCATTAAAATTATGGGATTGAAGCGCGGGGCGGCGCCCCATCTTCCCCCTTTGCGTGAATTGGAGTAAACCATTCAGACAAAAGACTTTAGGGGGCACGCAATGTCCGTCAGCATTCGCCAGACCACGCCTTACCAGGGCCAGAAGCCCGGCACCTCGGGCCTGCGCAAGAAGGTCAGCGTTTTTCAGCAGCCCAATTATCTGGAAAATTTCGTGCAGTCGATCTTCGACAGCCTGGACGGTTTCCAGGGCCAAACCCTGGTGCTGGGTGGCGACGGACGCTTCTTCAACCGCGAAGCCATCCAGGTGATCCTGAAGATGGCGGCGGCCAACGGTTTCGGCCGGGTTCTGGTGGGGCAAGGCGGCATTCTCTCCACCCCCGCCGTGTCCTGCATCATCCGCAAGAACCGGGCCTTCGGCGGCATCGTGCTGTCGGCCAGCCATAATCCCGGCGGCCCCACCGAGGATTTCGGCATCAAGTACAACATTGCGGCGGGCGGCCCGGCGCCGGAGGCGGTGACCGAGGCCATTCACGCCCGCAGCCTCGTCATCGATCACTATAAGATCCTGGACGCCGCCGACCTCGACCTCGACCGGCTCGGCGCCGCCGCCCTGGGCGGCATGGCGGTGGAGGTGATCGACCCGGTGGCCGATTACGCCGAGCTGATGGGCCGGCTGTTCGATTTCGCTAAAATCCGCGCCCTGTTCGCCGGCGGTTTCCGCATGCGCTTCGACGCCATGCACGCCGTCACCGGCCCCTATGCCACCCGTATTCTGGAAGGTCTGCTGGGCGCCCCCAAGGGCACCGTCATCCACGGCACGCCCCTGCCCGATTTCGGCGGCGGCCATCCCGATCCCAATCTGGTGCACGCCCATGATCTGGTGGCCGAGATGTTCGGGGCCGAGGCGCCCGATTTCGGCGCCGCCTCCGATGGCGACGGCGACCGCAACATGATCCTGGGGCGCGGTTTCTACGTCACCCCCTCCGACAGTTTGGCGGTGCTGGCGGCCAACGCCACCCTGGCGCCGGGCTATGCCCGGGGCCTCAAGGGCATCGCCCGCTCCATGCCCACCAGCCAGGCCCCCGACCGCGTGGCCCAGGCCCTGGGTCTGCCCTGCTTCGAAACCCCCACCGGCTGGAAGTTTTTCGGCAATCTGCTGGACGCCGGCATGGCCACCTTCTGCGGCGAGGAAAGCTTCGGCACCGGCTCGGACCATGTGCGCGAAAAGGACGGCCTGTGGGCCGTGCTGATGTGGCTGAACCTGCTGGCCGACCTGAAGCGCCCGGTGGCCGACATCGTGCGCGGCCACTGGGCCCGTTTCGGCCGCAACTATTATTCCCGCCACGATTACGAAGGGGTGGACAGCCAGGCCGCCGAAGGGTTGATGGCCCATCTGCGCGCCCATCTCGCGGACTGGAACGGACAAACCTTGAGCGGGTTCACCGTGGCCCAGGCCGACGATTTCGCCTACACCGATCCGGTGGACGGCTCGATCAGCCGCCAACAGGGTATCCGGGTGATCTTCAGCGACGGCTCGCGCATCGTCTACCGGCTGTCGGGCACCGGCACCGAGGGCGCCACCTTAAGGGTCTATATCGAACGCTTCGAGGCCGATCCCGCCCGCCATGATCAGGACCCGCAAACCGCCCTGGCCGATCTCATCGCCCTGGCCGGCCGCCTGGCCGAAATCGAACAGCGTACGGGCCGCGCCGCCCCCACCGTGATCACGTAATACCAAATTGCAGTGATCGGAACCGATCACTGCACCCTCATGCGCCGGGCGGGTTTCTCCGAAACCCTTGGCTTCGCGCCATCAGGCGCGCGTCGCCTTGCTCCTAACCGGCGTCGCGATGAGTCAAACTCACCGCGACTTGGTATAAGCCTGAAAGGTCTATTTCATAGTGCCATTTGATGGAGGGCAACCTCTCCTTTTGGATAGAAAAGCCTTCCGAGCGCTGTGGCAGGTGAAAAAATGGGTGGTTTCTCATAATTTTCACCTTCCCCCTGGCACGGGGTGCGTGTAGGTTTCCCTACGCATCATATAGTTGGGTGGCGCCGCGCTGCCCCTGGATAGAAACAAGCTCTAGGAGAGTTCAATGAAGCGTTCCTGGTCTCTGGCCGCCGTGGCCGCCGCCGCCCTCACCCTCGCCGCCGCCACCCCCGCCATGGCTGCGGGCGACGCCGCCGCCGGCGCCAAGGCGATTGCTCCCTGCAAGGCTTGCCACTCCCTCGTCGCCAACAAGAACATGATCGGCCCGAGCCTGGCCGGCGTCTATGGCCGCAAGGCCGGCTCCCTGGCCAGCTTCGGCAGCCGCTATTCCAAGCAGCTGGTCGCCTCGGGCCTGACCTGGGACGACGCCACCCTCGACAAGTGGCTGGAAGGCCCCAGCGCTCTGGTGAAGGGCACCAAGATGACCTTCCCCGGCCTGAAGGACGCCACCGCCCGCGCCAACGTGATCGCCTACCTGAAGACCCTGAAGTAGTCTTCACGCGGTATCGCGCCGATCAAACCCGCCGCCCGCAAGGACGGCGGGTTTTTTCATACCCAGTCTTTCAAGGCGGCGGCCAAACGGTCGCGTCCGGCCTGATCGGGCGGCAATCCCACCCGCAGCCAGCGCGGCGACGCGGCGAAGGGCCGCACCAGAATGCCGTTCTGCCCCAGATGTTCGTACAAGGCCCAGGCCCGCGGCGCGTTGACCAGGCGGAACAGATGCGTGCCGCCCACCACCGACAATCCGGCCTGCACCAGCACGCTGTCCAGGAGACGGGTTTCGTGCGCCAGCCGGCGGCGGGTGTCGGCGATCCAGACCTTATCCCCCAGAGCCTGGCGGCCGATTTCCAAGGCCGGTCCGCCCACCGACCACGGCCCCTGCACCTGCCGCAGCAGCCGCGCCAACGCCGGTTCGGCCAGGGCGAAGCCCAGACGCAGCCCGGCCAGACCGAAGAACTTGCCGAAGCTGCGCAACACCAAAAGCCCCGGCCCCACCTCTGCGGCCAGCGACAGCTCCGGCTCGTCGTCGCAGAAGGCCTCGTCGACGATGAGCAATCCGCCCCTTTTCGCCAGCGCGGCGGCCAGCTCCAGCAAGCGGCCGCGGTCGAAATGGCGGCCGTCGGGATTGTTGGGATTGACCACGATCACCACCTGGGGATCGCCGATACGGTCCAGGGTTTCGCAGGGCAGCACCTGATGCCCGGCGCCGCTCCAGCAGGCGGTATGTTCGCCGTAGGTGGGCCCCACCACCGATACATTGGAAAATGGCCGCAGCCGGGGCAGCAGCTGAATCAGCATCTGGGTTCCCGGCGCCTCGGCCACATGATCGGGACCGGGGGCGCCATAGGCCTCGGCGGCGGCGGCGCGCAGGCTTTCCACCAGGGCGGCGTCGGGCAGGCGCTGCCAGCGGTCGGCCTCCAGGGCGGGCAGCGGATAGGCGAAGGGGTTGATGCCGGTGGACAGATCCAGCCAGCCTTGCGCCGGGCGCCCGAAACGGGCCTCGGCGCTTAAAAGATCCCCCCCGTGCCGGGGCAGGGCGAAGCTGTCCAGTCCGCGCATGCCGCTCAGTGCCCGCCTTCTTTGCCGCCATCCGCCGCGATGTCGGCAATAAACGCCGCCAGGGTGCGGAACTCCTCGGCGCGCGGCGAGGTCTTGCGCCAGGCCAGCCCCACCGTGCGCATCGGCGCGTCGCTTTCCAGCGGTTTGACCAGCAGGCCGGTGCCGGCCACCGCCCCCGCCTCTACCGCCATGCGCGGCAACAACGTCACCCCCAGGCCCGAAGCGGCCATCTGGATCACCGTCTGCAAACTGGTGCCGCGCACGGTCTCGCCGGTGCGGGTCAGCGGCAGATGGCAGGCGGCCAGGGCATGTTCCCGCAGGCAGTGCCCCTCTTCCAGCAGCAGCAGGGTATCGGGTTGCAGATCGGCCGCATCCAGGCGGGGTTTGGCCGCCAGCGGATGATCGGGCGGGCAGACCAGCAGGAAGGGGTCATCGAGGATATGGGCGGAGGCGATGCCGTCGGCGGCGTAAGGGAAGGCCAGCAGGGCGGCATCGATGCGCCCCTCCGCCAGATCCTGCAACAGACGGGCGGTCATATCCTCGTGCAGATAAAGCCTGAGGGCGGGAAAGCGGCGCCGCAGAGGCCGCAGCAGGCGCGGCAGCAGATAGGGCGCGATGGTGGGGATCACCCCTAAGCGCAGGGGGCCGCTCAACGGCTCCAGGGTGGCTTGCACCATGTCGACGATATCCTTGGCGTCGCGCAGCAGGGCGGCGCCGCGCCGCGCCACCTCCGTGCCCAGCGGCGTCAACATCACCCAGCGCTTGGTGCGCTCCACCAGCGTCACCCCCATGGTTTGCTCCAGTTCCTGCAAACCGGCCGACAGGGTGGATTGGGTAACGAAGCAGGCTTCGGCGGCACGGCCGAAATGGCGGTGCTCGGCCAGGGCCTCCAGATAGCGCAGTTGGCGTAGGGTGGGCAGCGGCGTCACGTGCGGTCAGTCCTTGCCGTCCGTCTTGTCCTGCGCGAAGCGGGACACGGTATCGGAAATCATGCGGGCCACGGCGGCGGTATCCTGATCGGCGCCGAAGGCGCGGCGCACCGCCATGGAGAGCTTGTTCAGGAGTTCCTGGTCCACGTCGCCGGGCTGGAACCCCTCCTGGCAGAAGCGTTGCGCCAGGCCGCCCAGACTGGCCGCCAGTTCGGCCACATGGGCATAATTGGTGCCGCGCAGCCGCAACGACAGATCCTTGGTCACCTCCACCAGGCGGCGGCAATCGTCGTTGTAGATATCGCCCATTTCCACCTGGCCGACATTGGCGAGAATCCGCCGCACCAGGAAACCGATCTGCACGGCATGGCGCTGCATCTTGTGCTGATTGAGCCCCACCGCCGAGGCCTGGACCTGCTTTTGCAGATCATCGGCGCTTCGGCCCTCCACCACCTTGCCGCGCAGGGTATTGGGCACCTCGATCAGGTCGGTGGGATGGCTTTCGCCCGGCCGGGGCGCCTTGCGGCGGTCGGGGCCGATATAATCGTGGGTAACGACGAACGGCTTGCGGGCGCGCACGAAGCCCTTGATACGCTCCATCACCTGTTCGATGGACACCGGCTTCAGCAGCAGATCATCCACGCCGCAATCGATCACCCGCCGGATCAGGGCCGGATCGGGCGAACCGATGGTGCCGATCACCAGCACGAAAGGATTGGCCCCCAGCTTGTGGTGACGCATGCGGTGGATGGAATCGCAAAAATCGCCGCCCTTCAATTCCACGTCGCACACCAGCACGTCGAGGGTGCCGGCGGTCAGCGCCTCCTCCACCTTTTCCATGCTGTGGCAATCGATGACGCCGCCCAGGCCCCGGGCATTGAAAGCCTGCCGCAGACCTTGCCTCAGATAGGGATTGGGCTCGCCCAAAGCGAGATTGACCGTATCCAGCCGCAAGTCCGCCATATCACTCCTGCCGTTCCATCGGAGGGAACGCCGCGTCTTTTGAAAAATCGCGCGACCATAGCATTGCCGCCCCCGTCCCCGCTACAGCACAATGGTGGAGCGGGCGGTGGCGCGGCGCACCCAATCGCGCACCGTTTGCACCATCTCGGAGCGCGGCACCGTTTCGTCGCGGGCCATGGCCTCGGTCACCCCCGACAGCCAGGCCCGTTCCTCGTCGCTGAGATCCTTGGCGGTGATCACCACCACCGGCAGCGGCGGCCCGGGCGGTTCGGTCAGACGCAGCAGGCGGATGAAGGAAAACCCGTCCATGCCCGGCATCATCAGATCCAGCAGCACCACATCGGGGCGGCGCCGCTCGATTCGGTGCAGCCCCTCGTAGCCGCTGGCGGCGGTTTCCACCAGCCAGCCGTCGCGCTCCAGCAGACGGGCCAGGATGCTGCGGGTGGTGGCCTCGTCCTCCACCACCAGGGCCCGCCCCTGTCCCTCCGCCGGATGATGGGCCGCCACGGTTTCCAAAAGCCCCTCGAAGCGGAAAGGCTTGGTGAGATAGTCCGAGGCCCTGAGCACGAAGCCGGTTTCCGCCTCGTCGGTCATGGTCAGCATCAGAACCGGCAGATGCTGGGTGCGGGGATCGGATTTCAACCGCGCCAGCAGCCCCCAACCGTCCAACTCGGGGCTGAGCACGTTCAGCACCAGCACGTTGGGCTGCAGATCGGCGGCCAGGGCGAACCCCTGCTCGGCATCGAAGGCATGGATCAGACGGTCGCGCTCCTGATCCAGCGCCTCGCCCAAAAGATCGTGCACCACGCTGTCGCCGTCCACCAGCAGCACGGTGTGCATCTGGTCGGACGGGGTTGCCGGCCGGCAGGGCGCGCAAAAGCTGGCGGGCGGCGACACCATCGTGCCGGGGCGGTCCTGGTGGCGCAGACCGTCCCCTTGAAAGGCCATGCCGACGAATCCGGCCAGGGCCCGGGCGAACAGCTGATCCTCGTCGCTCCAGCACCGCCCGGCGCGGCGATCGGCGAAGGCCAGCACCGCCGTCAGGCGGCCGTCCACCACCACGGGATGCTGCATCAGGGCGGTAAAGCGGTGCCCGGCCATGAAGGCGGCGATCTCGGGGGGCAGGGCCGCGTCGCCGCCCAGGAAGATTTGCGGCCGCGGCTGATCCAAAAGCCGGAAGAACGAGGGATGCTCCGCCTGACTCAACACCGGCCCCGGACTGTGGCCGCCGCTTTCCTCGTCGTAAAGGGCCAGACAGGCCAGGGATGCCGGCACCAGGCGGCGCACCCAAACGCTGCAGCGGGCGCATTCCAGCCCCTCGGCGCCGGTTTCGGCCACGGCGCGCAGACATCCATCCAAATCGAAGCTCTGAAACGGAGCCGACCCGGCCAGATCCGCCAGGGCGGTCTGTTGGCGAAGCAGGGTGGCGAGATCGGACATGGGTCGTCCTCCCAGGCTGACTGAACCATCAGCCTATTCCGACATTTACGATCCATCAATAAAAAGAAAGGGTTGGGCCACCGGAATGACCCAACCCCTCGGGTAAGAAAGAAGGGAGAAGATGCGGACCCCTTCTTCCGCCGTGTTTATTCCGCGGCCTTGGCCTGGCTCGGCAGCATGGAGCCGGTGGAGCGCAGGGCCTCGTGCCACGAGAAGGCCTTTTCCAGAACGTGCGGCGTATGGCCGCCACGGCCCAGGGCCTCCTTGTAATAGTCGCGCATCAGGTCGCGATAGAGCGGATGCACGCAGTTCTCGATGATCAGCGGCGCGCGTTCGCGCGGCGCCAAACCGCGCAGATCGGCCAGGCCCTGTTCGGTCACCACCACGTCGACGTCGTGTTCGCAATGATCCACGTGCGAGACCATGGGCACCACCGAGGAGATCTTGCCGCCCTTGGCGATGGACTTGGTAACGAAGATCGACATGTAGGAATTGCGGGCGAAATCGCCCGACCCGCCGATGCCGTTCATCATGTGGGTGCCGCCCACGTGGGTGGAATTGATATTGCCGAAGATATCGAATTCCAGGGCGGTGTTGATGGCCATGATGCCCAGGCGGCGCACCACTTCCGGGTGGTTGCTGATTTCCTGCGGACGCAGGATCAGACGATCCTTGTACTTCAGGATGTTGGGGAACACCCGCTCGGCGCAAGGCTGCGACAGGGTGATGGACGAGCCCGAGGCGAAGACCAGCTTGCCGGAATCAAAGAGCTCGAAGGTGCTGTCCTGCAACACCTCGGAATACATGGTCAGATCATGGAAGGGGCTGTCGATGAAGCCGTGCAGCACGGCGTTGGCGATGGAGCCGATACCGGCCTGCAGCGGCGCCAGGTTGTTGCCCAGACGGCCCTGCTTGACCTCGTTCTTCAGGAAGTCCACCAGATGACCGGCGATCTGGCCGGTTTCGGCGTCGGGCGGCACCACGTTGGCCCAGCTGTCCTTCTTCTGGGAAATGACGATGGCGGCGATCTTGGCCGGATCCACCGGAATGAAGGGCAGGCCGCAGCGGCTCGACGGCGTCACCACCGGAATCGGCTCGCGGTGCGGACGGCGGGTGGGGATGTAGACATCGTGCATGCCCACCAGATCCGGGGTCTGGGTCAGGTTGATCTCGACGATGATCTTTTCGGCCAGAATGGCGAAGCTGGCGGAGTTGCCGATGGAGGTGGTGGGGATGATGCCACCGTCCTCGGTGATGCCCACGGCTTCCACCACGGCCACATCGATGGGGGCCAACTGGCGGGTGCGCAGCATTTCCACCGTTTCGGACAGGTGCTGATCGACGAACATCACCTCGCCCTTGTTGATGGCGGTGCGCAGCACCGGATCGGCCTGGAAGGGAATGCGGCGCGACAGCACCTTGGCCTCGGTCAGCGTCTTATCGATATCGCTGCCCAGGCTGGCCCCGGTCATCAGGGTGATCTTGAGGTTTTCGGTGGCGGCGCGCTCGGCCAGAGCCATCGGAACGATCTTGGCGTCGCCGGCACGGGTGAACCCGCTCATGCCGATGGTCATGCCGTCCTTGATCAGGGAAGCGGCTTCCTCGGGGCTCACAACCTTGCCCCACAACGTATTCAAGCGGATTCGATCACGGTACATTGGCGGATGGACCTTTCCCATATTTATAAGACACGCGGCCAACTCTGCGGTTAGGCTCGGAGCTTACCTAACACGGGCCAATCGGGAAGAGGCGCGCGGATCCGGCATGGCACAAGGCGGAATGGGCGCTTGTACATGCAACCGCAACAAACTATGATCGAATGTTATCCAGGACGCCGGGCGTTTTTAATATCCTGCAAAAACAGGCAGGCCTTGGCGTAATTTTCCGCCATATCGTCGCGTCCGTCGCGGGCGGCCCCCAGGCGGCCGTTGCGGCACTCGGCCTCAAGGGCGGCGCATAGGCGGGCCAGATAAACCAAGCCCAGACTGCTGGCGGAACTTTTCAGGCTATGCGCCTCGCGCTGGGCGGTTTTCTCGTCTCCCCCGGCCAGGGCCTGATCGAAACGGGCCAGAATATCGGCGCCGGAGCGCACGAACTCGTCCACCAGATCCACCACCATGCCTTCCCCCAGCAGGCTTTGCATCTGGTCCAGCGGCTCGGGGTCGAAAAACGGGACCTCCACGCTGTAGAAACCGCTGCTGCTGCCGGACATGCCTTCCCCCTCCTCGGCTATGATCAGGATATGCGATCCTAGCACGACTCCCCAAAAACGCGAAGCCAAGCCTCCAGCCCCTAACCCCTTTGGAACGCGACGGACCGAAAAAAGCATCAGTCCCGCGGCACCAAAGATACATTTTACGCTTCAAATCCCCCCCCGGAACGGGCTACCTTTGGCGTCGTTCGCTCCGTCCGCGTCGCCACGCGCGCGGGTTCAAAAACCAGCTTGGGGAGAGGCTTGGCCTTGCGGCGGATGATATCATCCCGGTTCATGCGTTTTTGGGACTGGCTGCGCCATGTTTTCCCCGAACGACAGATTCTGATCCGCGATCATGGCCGCGTGCGCTGTTTCACCCTGGGCACCCTGCAACAGCTGACCTTGAGCGGCGCCGTGGCCGGATGCGTGCTATGGGCCCTGCTGGCCACCGCCGCCTACGTGGATAAATCCATGGTGCTGACGGCGCGGGAAAACGAGATCAGCCGCCAGGTCAGCGAACTGAACGGCATGAAGGGCGATTACCAGGCCGCCGTTACCCATCTCGACGAATTCAAGGGCACTTTCGCCCGTATCACCTGCGAAGTGAGCGACATCCAGGACAGCCTGCTGCGCATTGCCGCCAGCAACGCCGTGCATGGCCGTCATCCCGCCCCCCTGCCCAAGCTCGACCCCGCCGCCGGCAGCGGCTGCCGCCCCGGCGGCCGGGGCGCGCAAACCGCCCAGGCCCCGGCGGACCCTGGCGGCGACACCACCCACATCGTCGGCACCCTGCCCACCGGACCCGAGCAGAGCGAGCTGAAAAAGAAGGTGCACGAGCTGGAACAGATCGG
>JAJXUO010000112.1 GCA_021782815.1 Pseudomonadota bacterium | reverse complement strand
CGGCCGCCGAAACCGTGCCCGCAGCGCCGCCGCTGGCGGTTCCGGCCGCGCCGCCCCAGCAAGCCGCCGCCGTCGCCGCGCCGTCCGCCGCCGCCGATCTGGGAGATGGCGGCACCAGCATCGCCTTCCCGCCCGACAGCGCCCACATGCCCAACGACGCCCATGCCGATCTTGCGGCCCTGGCCGCCCGCATGAGCAAGGATCCCAATCTGATGATCTCGCTGCAGGCCTATGCCGCCGGCACCGAGGACACCGAGGGCCATGCCCGCCGCCTGTCGCTGTCGCGCGCTCTGGCGGTGCGCAGCGTGCTGATCGATCTCGGCGTGCACAGCACCCGCATCGAAGTGCGCGCCCTGGGCGAGAAGGTGCCGTCCGGCTCGCCCGACCGCGTGGATGTGGCGGTGCAACGGCGCTGAGAGGCTTTCCCGTCCGAAAGCGCCTTGGAAGCCGTTTGGTTCGGTGTCATCCTGGCACCGCTTCGCGCCCGTAGTTTGGATGCTGTCTGATGACCTTGCCGCGCCGTTACCTGATCCGCATGTCCATCTTCCTGCTGGTGGTGATCGCCGTGGTGGTGGTCCTGTTCACCGGGCTGAACAACGCCTTCCAGCATAATGTCGGACTGAACAGCCTGATTCTCGGCGTGTTGCTGGTGGGGATCATCATGAACTTCCGCCAGGTGGCCATGCTGGCCCGCGAAGTGGGCTGGGTGGAGGATTGCCGCAAGGGCGGCCCGGTCACCTCCACGCACAGCCCCCGCCTGCTGGCGCCGCTGGCCACCATGCTGGGCGAACGGCGCGACCGCTTCAATCTGACGCCTCTGGCCCTGCGTTCGGTGCTGGACGGCCTGAATTCCCGCCTGGACGAATCCCGAGAGATCGCCCACTACTTCACCGGCCTGATGATCTTCCTCGGCCTGCTCGGCACCTTCTGGGGCCTGTCGCAGACGGTGGGCTCCATCGGCGGGGTGATCCGCAGCCTCACCATGTCGGGCGACAATGTGCAAGGGGCCATGGCCGCCCTGAAAAATGGGCTGGACGCTCCCTTGAGCGGCATGGGCACCGCCTTTTCCACCTCGCTGATCGGCCTGTCCGGTTCGCTGGTCATGGGCTTTCTCGATCTGCAGGCCGGTCAGGCCCAGAACGCCTTTTTCAATGATCTCGAGGAATGGCTGTCGGGGCAGACCCGCATCGGCAGCGGCACCGGCATGAGCAGCGACGGCACCGGCGACGGCCAGCCGGTGCCGGTTTATATCCAGGCCCTGCTGGAACAGACCGCCGACAGTCTGGACAATCTGCAGCGCACCCTGTCGCGGGGCGAAGAGGCCCGCACCCTCTCCGACGCCCCGCTGCGCACGCTGACCGACCGGTTGTCGACCCTGGCCGATTCCATGAAGACCGAGCAGAGCCTGATGCTGAAGCTGGCGGAAAACCAGCTGGAAATGAAACCCATCCTGGCCCGCCTGGTGGAGACCAAGGCCGCCCCGGCCCTGGACGACACCACCCGCAACCACATCCGCAATATCGACCTGGCCCTGACCCGCCTGGCCGAAGACGCCACCCGCGGCCGCGACGAGGTGGTGCGGGAAATGCGCAGCGAATTCCGCTTCCTGGCCCGCACCATCGCCGCCCTGGCGGAAAACGACCCCGAAGCCCAGGCGACCTATACCCGGCCGGAGCTTTAAGGCATGGCGGCCTCATCGGGACGGCGGCGGCGCGAAATCAATATCTGGCCCGGCTTCGTCGACGCCCTGGCCTCGCTGCTGCTGGTCATCATTTTCGTGCTGCTGGTGTTCGTGCTGACCCAGTTCTATCTGGGCGAGGCCCTGACCGGGCGCGACAAGACCATTTCCGATCTTTCCAAGCAGCTGAACGTGCTCACCACCCAGCTCGACGTGGAAAAACGGCAAAACGCCGAGCTGACGGTCAATCTGGGCAAGAGCCAGCAGGACCTGAAAACCATGACCGCCGACCGCGACCGCATCCAGGTCGAGGCCAACAAGGTGGCCATGCTGCAAAACGATCTCGACGCCATGACCGCCCTCAAGGCCGAACTGGAACGCAAGGTGGCCGAACTGGGGGCCAAGGCCGATCAGGCCCAGGGCCAATTGGCCCAGGAACAAAAGCTTTCCGAGAGCGCCCGCGCCCAGGCCGCCCTGCTGAACCAGCAGATGGAGGCGATGAAGCAGGAGCTGGAGAAGATCGCCCAGGCGCTGCAGGCCTCGGAATCCCTGTCGGCGACCCAGAAAATCCAGATCGCCGATCTCGGCAAGCGCTTGAACGCCGCCCTGGCCAACAAGGTGGCGGAACTGGCCCGTTACCGTTCGGAATTCTTCGGCCGTCTGCGCAAGATCCTGGGCGACCGCCCCGGCATCCGCATTGAGGGCGACCGCTTCGTCTTCCAGTCGGAACTTTTATTCGCCAGCGGCTCGGCCGATCTCGGCGACAACGGCCGCAAACAACTGACGCAGCTGGCCACCGGCCTGAAAATGCTGATCAAGCAGATCCCGCCCGATATCAACTGGGTGCTGCGGGTGGACGGCCATACCGACCGCCAGCCCATTCACAACCCACGCTTCCAATCCAACTGGGAGCTGTCCACCGCCCGCGCCGTATCTGTGGTGAAGTTCCTGGCCTCGCAGGGGATTCCGCAAAACCGCCTGGCCGCCGCCGGGTTCGGCGAATTCGATCCCATCGACCCCGGCAACAGCCCGGCCGCCTACGCCAAGAACCGCCGCATCGAAATCCGCATGGATCAGCGGTAACGGCGCGAGAACCGGTTCAGAAATGCACGGGGCGGCCGGTTCTGGCCGCCAGTTCCGCGGCCAGCAGGCCTTCCAGCGCCTCGCCGCCGCCGCGGGTCGAGATCCAGGCGCCGTCCGTCCATTCGAAATGCCAGGCGCCGCTCTGGGGCGAGCTCAGCCACATCTGCAAAAGATGGGCGTTCTTGTTCAGAATATACTGGGTGCCGCCGCTGAAGGTCAGGGTCAGGATGTCGCCATGCAGATCGGCATCGATCTGATCCCCCAGCAGATCATCCACCACGTCGAGAACATGGCTCAGGGTCTGATCGGCCCGCTGGTGAAACGCACTCAAATCGTTGCTCATCATGCCGTCCTTAGTCATAAACGCCTGCAGGATATTTGGGCAGATCGGCGGCAAGGGTTCAAGAGGCGGCGGCGCGATCCGGGAAATACGCCGTTTCCCTGCGTTCAGGGCTTGCGCTGGCGGACGGGCTAGTTTATATACGCCGCTTCAGTTTTCGGAGCACGGCAATGAAGCAAGAGATTCATCCCGACTATCACGAGATCACCGTGATCATGACCGACGGCACGGAGTTCAAGACCCGCTCGACCATGGGCAAGCCGGGTGAAGTCCTGCGTCTGGACATCGATCCCAAGTCCCACCCCGCCTGGACCGGCGTGCATCGCCTGATGGACACCGGAGGGCAGCTGGCCAAGTTCAACAAGCGCTTCGGCGGCATCGGCCTCAAGAAGTAAGTTCAGCCCCTCCGGGCACGAACAAAAACGAACGGCAAACGCGCCGCCTCTGCAACGGGGCTGGCGCGTTTGTCGTTTGTGCATTATTTCTTGTGCCATGAGCCAGCAAACGACCTATGAAGTCTACACGCTGGAAGAGCAGCGTTGGATTCTTCACGCCCGTTTTTCCATCAGTGAACGAGACGCCGCCTTGGAAGAGGCGAAGCGTATCGAGCGGACATTGCTGATGGCCACCAAGGTGGTGCGCGAAATCTATCGCTCTGGCGACGGCAGCATCGACGAACAGACCATTTACATCAGCGACAAATCCCTGCGCGACGCGCCGCGTCGCCGCGCCGCCATGGCCGCGGCGGGCGGCGGCGCGGCGGGAATGAGCCG
>JAJXUO010000063.1 GCA_021782815.1 Pseudomonadota bacterium | reverse complement strand
ACCTTGGCGGCGTCGTAGAACGCCAGGTTCAGCCCCATGCCGATACCCAGCTCCAGTACGCGACCTGTCGCGCGGGGTACGACTTTCTGGCGCTGCTTCATGATCGGCGGGGCTGAGCAGGCGCACCGTCACCACGGTGGGCGGCGCGCCGGCCATACCGCCCTTGCCGTGCCAGAGCAGCAGCGGCAGGGCCAGAAGCAGATGGAGCCCCAGGGACACGGCCAAAGCCCGCCCCCGGAGCCCCGAACGACCGGGACGGCCCGGCCCGGCACGCCCGTCGGCGGCGGACAGGAGATCCCGCCCGCCGCAAACCGCCGTGCCGGACGAGGCCGCGCACATCAGAACGCCACTTTCACGCCGGCGTTATAGGAGCGGCCCGGCGACGGCAGCGCCCCCATGGCCTGGCTGGTGTTGGTGGCGCGCCACCACGAGACATAGGCGCCGCCATCGGGATCGTAATATTGCTTGTCGAGAATATTGTCGATTCCGGCGGCGAAGGTGATGTTGCCCAACTGATAGGTGGTGGCCCAGTTCAGGAGGGCGAAGCCGGGAGTGATCTGCTCGTTCTGCAGCGGATTGGTCACCGACTTGTTGTCCACCAGCCGCAGCGACAGGCTGTTGCGCCAATCCCCCAGCCGCTGATTGAGGGACAGATCGGCATTGAGGGGCTGCATGTGATAGAGGCTGTTGCCGTTGTTGATCTGCATGCCCTTGACCAGACCGGCGGTGCCGGTGGTGTCGAAGTCGCCGAACGCGGTGCCCCGCGCCAGCTGCTTCTTACCGGACAGATCGAAACCGAACATCTGGGCGTCGTGATTGGCGAACTGCAGCAGCAGCACCCCCGGCGTGGTACTGCCGTTGCTCCCCAGCGAGTTCACGTTGATGTAGTTTTCCACATAGGTGTAGTAGGGGGTCAGTTTGACGTCCCAGTCGCTGCGGGCGGCGTCGTGCCACTCGGTGCTGGCGCTGAGGGTATTGGCGGTTTCGGGTTTCAGGTTGAGGTTGCCCACATATTCGGTGCCGTTGCCGAACCAGCCCACCATGCTGGCGGCCATGCCGCCGGTGGACCAGGCGTAGCGCTGGTAGAGATTGGGCGATTCGCTTTTCCGCGCCAGGCTGATCTCGTTGCTGTTCACGGCCGAGGCGTCGTAACGGGTCGACCCCACGAACGACCAATTGCTGTCGGTCTTGGCGTGGTCCTGGGCGTTGAAGGCGGCGGCATCGGTGCCGTAATGGGCCATGGCGTTACTGGAATAGCCCTGCACATTACCGGTATTCATCATCACCGTATCGTTGCGCACGCCGATCTCCGAACTCCATTTCCCGTCCCACTGATGCTGGAGCTCGGCGAAATTGCCGATGACGTTGCGGGTGCCGTCGTTGATGTTGAGGAAGGTGTTGGGGCTCATCATGCCGTTGGCGGTGCTGCTGGTGGGCGGCCACCAATCGTTCAGCCGATAGCCGTGATATTCGTTGCCCAGCCGCAAGAGATCGGCCTTGCCCAGGGGAATCTCGGCCTTGACGCTGTAACCGGCGTCGGTGCCGTCGGTATTCATGGGCATATGGCCGGTGGTATTGCGCTCGCCGGGCAGGAAGTCCATGAAATGCCTGACATTCTGCCAATAGACCTTGGTGTCGAGCGAACCCCAGCCGAACACCCCCTGATAGCCGGCGTTAAGATAGTTGCTGGTATTGCCCAACAGATCCATGCGGGCGTTGGGAAAGCCTTCGTAGGGGATCATGCCGTGCCCGGCCCGCACCACCAGTTCGCCGTCGTCGTTGCGGGCGGCGAAGGTCAGATTATGGCTCTGGCTTTCGAACTTGCTGGCGAGAATGGGATCGCCGTTGCCGTCGTGGCCGTCGCGCGCCCGCTCCCACGAACCGGCATAGCCCAGGCTGAGGGCCTGGGTGGCCACCGTCACGTCGCCGTCGGCGCCGATCTCGCGGTTGTTGCTGCGGAAGAAGGTGCCCACGGATCCATGGGTGGCCAGGCGTTCACCGGCCTGGGCGAACATCGGCTTGGCCGGCTCCACCGTGATGACGCCGCCAATGCTGTCGCCGCCGGCGCTGACCGGCGCCACCCCGGCGATCACCCGCATCTGGCTGACCGCGCCGGGAGCGATATAGGACATGGCCGGATTCATATGGTTGGGGCAGGCCGAGGTCAGCGGCACGCCGTCCACCAGGGTGGCGTTCCGGTCGTCGGCCATGCCGTGCAGGATGGGCAGGCTGGACAGACCGCCGCCGGTCTGCAGATCCACCCCCGGCACGCCCGACAGCAGGCTGGCGGTATCGCTGGCCCCCAGCACGCTTTGCGCCCGCGTCTGGGCGGTGCCGACGCTGGTGGTATCCAGAGGGCAGCCGGCCGGTTCGCCGCTGATGTCGATGGCGGGCAGGGTTTCATCGGCCAGGGCCGAGGAGGCGGGCAAGGCCGCCGCCGCCAACAGGAGCGGCAGCGCGGCGCAGGCCGTGCGCCGGACGGAATAAAAGAAGACTGTACGCATGATTTTTCCTTCGCCCGCGCAAGCGCGGGCTCACCCAAGCCGTTCCTGAGGAACGGCGGACTGCAATACGGCCTGCCGTGTGATCACGGGGCCGCAAACGGAAAAGGTCGGGAAAAAATCAGGCCAGGGGTGGCGCGCGTGGGGCCGCCGGACTGCGCGGCGGCGGCGGCAAAATGATCTCGCGCTCGGCGATGACCAGAACCGGCCGGACACGGACGACGGGCAGACCGGCCAGAGCGACGGTTTCCGGCGCGATCAGCGACCCATGCAACAGCGG
Organism: Pseudomonadota bacterium; assembly: GCA_021782815.1. Taxonomy (GTDB): domain Bacteria; phylum Pseudomonadota; class Alphaproteobacteria; order Rhodospirillales; family Magnetospirillaceae; genus JAJZGK01. The sequence goes on along the minus strand of JAJXUO010000063.1, from coordinate 15,731 downwards.
CAGGCAGAACAGGCAATGCAGGCCGTGGCTGGGCGGGCCGGGAACATGGCCCGGAAGCGTGGGCCCGTGCGACAGGGAGCAATCTTCGTAAACGGCGGCCAGAACGCCGTCGCCCGCCGTATCGATGGCGCGCAGCGGCAGGATCGCCGCCGCAGCGATATTGATCAGCAGCGTCGCGAACAGGGCGTAATAAACCCCCTGCCGCCAGGATCCCTTGCGGATTCCCAGCCGCGCCGCGAGCGCCTTGCTGATACCCCCCGTTTTCATAACCTCTTTTTTTCGCAGGTTACCGCCGCCCTGTCAAACACCCGCCCCGCGCCCGACGCATTTCCGCCAAAAAACAGCCACAAAATCTCAACAAATCGCCACCGCCATCCCATATCTGTTTTATAATCCCGTTATAACCTCCAACCTTAAGGAGGACAGGATGACGTCCCAACGCAAACCCCTGATCGCGGCGGAGCAGGCACCCATGGCTTTCTTTTCGCCCACCTACCGCCGCGCCGTGGAAGCCAGCCAACATCATGCCGCCCACCCTGGCGCCACCTGGAGCGAGGATGACTGGCGGTCCCGCCTCTCGCCCATGCAATATGCCGTGCTGCGGCGCGGCGCCACCGAGCCCGCCGGCAGCAGCCCCCTGCTGCGGGAACGCCGTGCCGGGCTTTTCGTCTGCGCCGGCTGTGCCCGGCCCCTGTTTTCCTCGGCGGCGAAGTTCGACAGCGACAGCGGCTGGCCCAGCTTCAGCGCCGCCCTCGACCATGCCGTGGACGAGGAGAGCGACCATTCCGGCGACGAAACCCGCATCGAAGTGCATTGCCATCGTTGCGGCAGCCACCTCGGCCATGTTTTCAATGACGGTCCGGGCCCCGGCGGTCTGCGCTATTGCATCAACGGCACCGCCCTGACCTTCCTGCCCGAGCGGCGCTGACCGGAAGAGCGGCGTTCCGGCGCGGAAAATCCATGCGGCCCAAGCCGGATTGAGTCTGGGCCTATAAACACGCATTGCGCGTATACTTATTATATTTTCCTCCCTAATGCGCGTCATTCGGGATACTCTTCCCTGAGTTAAGCGTACGGACTCGGCACGGCACTCGCTCCAGGGGGCTTTTTATTGCCTAATGGTAAAGTTTCACATAGCCTTTCTGCCGAAAGGGCGCTGTCCACGCGGTCAGGGGGCTTCCATGAAATGGGGCGAGATTGTCAGAACCTTGCGCCGTAGCCACGGCGGCAAGCAGGATGCCTTTTCCCATCTGATCGGGGTCAATCAAGCCACGATTTCGCGCTGGGAAAGCGGTAGCCAGATGCCCGGCCCCGCCCATCAGGAACTGTTGCTCAATCTCTACAACCGCCATCTGCGGCAAGACCCGCCGTCCCAGGACGCTCCCGGAAACGACGGCGCCCTGGCCCTGGCGGTTTCACTGGCCAATTGCCGGTTCATCGGCATGGTGGAGGCGGATGAACACCGCATCCTGAAGGCCAACGACGCCTTCCTGACCATGCTCGGCCACGATCGCGCCACCCTGGAGTCCGGCGCCCTGGACTGGCGGATCCTGACCCCGCCCGACAGCCCCACCTGCCACCGCCCCACCCTGGATATCATGCGCCAGACCGGCCGTTTCCCGCCGTTACGCAAAACCTTCCGCCACACGGACGGCCATGCGGTGCCGGTGCTGCTGGTGGGGACCGTGGAAAACCGCTCACCCTTGCGGGTGGTGGCCAGCATCATCGATCTCAGCGAATGCCGCCCACCGCTGCCGGTCCCGGTGCCGCAACCGGCGTAAGACCAAGTCGCGGTGAGCAGGGCTCATCGCGACGCCGGTGAGAAGCAAGGCGACGCGCGGCTGGTGGCGCGGTGATCGGGTCCGATCACCGGGATTTGGTATAAGGTCCCGCCGGTTGCCGCTAATTCAGCTTGCCGGAATAATCCGCCCCCCGCGCCGCGGCGGCCCGCCCCGCCAACCCGGCCATATCGGCGAACATGGCCAGCCGCGCCGCCTGGGTGCGGGTATTGACTCCCAGGGTCTTGAAAATGGCCCTGAGGTGGGATTTCACCGTTACCTCGTGCACCGACAGCGCCCGGGCGATGGCCTTGTTGGGCGCGCCCGAGGCCACCATGGACAGGATCTGCTGACGGCGCGGCGACAACGAACGGATCGGGGCGCACATTTCCGGCATCATCAGCGCCGCCGGGGGCGCCATGTCGGCAAGGGCGCCGTCGCGGTCGGCAACGACGCAGGAGGGAATGAAACGCTCCCCCGACAGCACCAAGCGGATGGCGGGCAGAATGGAGCAGCCCCGCATGGTCTTCGGAATATAACCCGCCACCCCGTGGTTCAAGGCCTCCAGCGAGGCCCGGCCGCTGTCGGGAGCCTCGGTCAGCATCACCGGCACCCCGGCATGATGGCGCAGCACCGCCCGCAGATCGCGCATCTGCGGCGCCCCCGCCAGATCGAAATGCAGGAGAATGAGGTCCGGCCGCCCCGTCCCGCCCTCGGCGTCGGTGGGCGCGTCGGCCAGAACCGCGGCCAGACTGTCCCGCTCCAGAAAGCGGGCGGCGGGAAAATCCTGCAAAAGCAGGGCGCGGTGGGCATCCCGTACCATGGAATGGTCATCGACCAGCATCACAACGATGGCGGCGTGGTTCCTCATCTCGCTCCCCCTTCACATCCTCGGTCTGGGTTCAGTCAATGAGCCTGCAAGCGGCACAGCCTTGATTGTTGCCCGAAAAACGCGGTGGGGCGGCGCATAATATCATGCGTAAAAATTGCAACCTTATGACTATTCACACCTGAAATCACGGTGTTCCGGGTCCTTCTCCGGACGGACACAACATCTTGATATAAATCAAAATAATTATATCCGTTCGTGTAAGGCCTCATCCTGCTTTTGGCGCACGCTCCGCGCCCCGCCCTCCCTCCGGTCACATTGACCCCACCCTTGTCCCGTCGCTTAAGCTTCTACTGGGAAAAGCCCCGCTGCGCCCGGGGCAGCCCCGGATCGGGAGGACGGAATGGACCAGAGCCCAAGCACCCTGCGAGGTCGCCGCACGGCGGCCACCATCGCCCGGCGCCTCACCCGCGCCGCCGATCGTCTGGAACAGGCCCGTACCGCCGTGGACTTCGCCGCCGCCCTCGACAGCAACCGCCGTCTTTGGCGCGCCCTGCGCCGCCTGGCGCCCCGCATCGGCGACCGCATTTCCGACCGCCTGCTGGCCTCGGCGCTGTCGGCTGCCATCACCCCCGGTCCCGACGACCATGCCATCGCCCTGCTGATCGGCCTCGACCGCCGCGCATCGGCCTCCCTGAACCTGCCGCGGATCGGATCTGAACAATGATCAGCCCCATGCCGCCGCCCGCCGCCGAAGCCGCCCCGCCCTCCTCGTCCGCCGACACCGGGCCCATCCGCCTGACCCTTGACGGCGCCGCCACCATCGCCTGCTGCCAGGATCTGCATACCCGCCTTTTATCCGCCCTGCGCGGCGGCCGCGACGTGGAGGTGGACTGCGCCGCCCTGGAAGAGGCCGATCTCTGCCTGCCCCAGGCCCTGCTGGCGGCCCGGCGCACCGCCCATGCCGACGGTCGGCGGCTGCGGCTGGCCCGTCCCGCCGACGGGGTGTTGCTGGATCTCTTGCGCCGGGCCGGTCTGAACGGGCGCGGCGGCGGCGATGACGACGAAGCCGCCTTCTGGAAAGGGGAGTGACCATGAGCAAGAGCATTCTCAGCGTCGACGACTCCGCCAGCATGCGGCAAATGGTGAAACTCACCCTGGCCGGCGCCGGATACGACGTGGTGGAGGCGGCCGACGGCCGCGAGGCCCTGGCCCTGGCCCAGAGCCGCACCCACCATCTGGTGGTGACCGATCTCAACATGCCGGTGATGGACGGGCTGACCCTGATCCGCGAGCTGCGGCAGCTGCCCGCCTATAAGGGCATCCCCATTCTCTTCCTCACCACCGAAACCGAGGAGGGCAAGAAGCAGCAGGCCCGCGCCGCCGGCGCCACCGGCTGGATCACCAAGCCCTTCCAGCAGGAGCAGTTGCTGGCGGTGGTCAGAAAGGTGCTGGGATCATGAGCCAGGATCCCACCGCCATCTTCCGCCAGGAAGCCCAGGATCTGTTCGAGCAGTTGGAGCAGGCCCTGCTCGATCTGGAACGCCTTCCCGGCGACCAGGACCTGATCAACACCGCCTTCCGCGCCCTGCATACCGTCAAGGGATCGGGGGCCATGTTCGGCTTCGACGCCCTGGCCCGTTTCACCCATCATCTGGAAAGCGCCTTCGACGGCGTGCGCAACGGCAAGACGGTGGCCGATCCCGGCCTGATCGGCCTGACCCTGTCGGCCATCGACCATATGCGCGCCCTGATGGATCTTTCCGCCGACCAGCCCGACCCCGAGGGCGAGGCCCTGATCGCCCGCCTGCGCGGCATGAGCGAAACCGCCCCGCCGGCCGCCGCCCCGCCGGAGGAAAAGACCGAAAGCACCTACCGCATCCGTTTCCGCCTGCCCGCCGACGCCCTGGAGCGCGGCATCAATCCCCTGCTGATGCTGGACGAACTGCGCGCCCTCGGCCCCTGTCGCACCGTGGCCCTGACCGGACGGGTGCCGCCGCTGGAGGCGCTGCCGCCCGGCGCCCTGTTCCTCGACTGGGACGTAATGCTGACCACCACCGCGCCGCGCGCCGCCATCGACGACGTCTTCATCTTCGTCTTCGACGATATGGAGCTGCAGGTGGAACGTCTGGCCGACCCCGCCGCCGCCCCCCGCCTGGGCGAAATCCTGGTGGAGCGGGGCGATGTCGCTCCCGAGGCGGTGGCCGAGGCCTTGACCCGCCAACAGCCGCTGGGCAGCCTGCTGCGCGACAGCGGCGCCGTCAGCGGCGACAGCCTGAAATCGGCCTTGAACGAACAGACGCATCTGCGCCAGGCCGCGCCGGGCCGCCAGGGCGGCGGCGGCAACGACAGCATCCGCATTCAGGCCCAGCATCTGGACGAACTCATCGACCGGGTGGGCCAGCTGGTCATCGCCCAGGCCCGGCTGAAGCAGCTGGCGGCCAGCGAGGGACACGGCCTCTTCAAACCGGTGGCCGAGGAAATCGAACGCCTGGCCAACGAACTGCGCGACACCACCATGGGTATCCGCATGGTGCCCATCGGCTCGCTGTTCGGCCGCTTCCGCCGCCTGGTGCGCGATTTGTCCGAGGAACTGGACAAGGACATCGCCCTCACCACCACCGGCGAAGAGACCGAACTGGACAAAACGGTGATCGAGCGCCTGAACGATCCCCTGGTGCATCTGGTGCGCAACGCCCTGGATCACGGCATCGAATCCCCCCAGCAGCGCCTGGCCGCCGGCAAGCCGCGCCAGGGCCGCGTGCAACTGTCGGCGGTGCATTCCGGCGCGCAGGTGCTGATCACCATCAAGGACGACGGGCGCGGCCTGGACCTGGCCGCCATCCGCGCCCGCGCCGAGGAGAACGGCCTGATCCAACCCGGCGCGCGGCTGTCGGACCAGGAGCTTTATCTCTGCATCTTCCAGCCCGGCTTTTCCACCGCCCGCGCCGTGTCCAGTCTGTCGGGGCGCGGCGTCGGCATGGATGTGGTCAAACGCGCCATTGAGGCCCTGCGCGGGCTGGTGGAGGTGGCCAGCACTCCCGGACACGGCACCGAGATCACCCTGCGCCTGCCCCTGACCCTGGCCATCATCGACGGCCTGCTGATCCGCGTGGGGCGGGGCCGCTACATCATCCCCCTGGCGGCGGTGGAGGAATGCATGGAGCTGAGCCATGCCGACGACCTGCGCTCCAAGGGCCGCAGCTTCCTCAATCTGCGCGGCGATCTGGTGCCGTTCCTGCGTCTGCGCGACCTGTTCGCCTGCCCGCTGCCGGCCGATCCCTTCCAGAAGGTGGTGATCGTCTCCTCGGGCGAGCAACGGGTGGGGCTGGTGGTGGATCAGGTGATCGGCGATCACCAGACGGTGATCAAGTCCCTGTCCAGGCTGCATGCCGATGTCGAAAGCTTTTCCGGCGCCACCATCCTGGGCGACGGCAGCGTCGCCCTGATCCTCGACGTGCCCCATCTGGTGGAGGCCGGTCAGCGGCACGACGCCCTGGCCACGGCGTCGTAAGGAGGCCGTCATGAGCATCGTCACCGCCATCACCGCCCCCCTCGAAGTGCTGACCCTGTCGCTGCAGGGCGAGACCTTCGCCCTCGATGCCGGCATCGTGCACGAGATTCTCGACTGGGTGCCCATCACCGAGGTGCCCAACGCCCGCCCCTTCGTCGGCGGTCTGCTCAATGTGCGCGGCAAGGTGGTGCCCTTCGCCGATCTGCGCGTCAGCTTCGGCATGGAGCGGCCCGAACGCACCCAGGACACCCGCATCGTGGTGATCGAGGTGAACCTGGCCGGCGAACCCACCCTGGTGGGCATCCTGGCCGAACGGGTCTTCGAGGTCACCACCCTGCTGCCCACCGCCCTGGAGGAGCCGCCGCCCATCGGCATGCGCTGGAATCCCGACTTCATCCGCGCCATCGGCAAGCGCGGCGACGACTTCATCATCGTTCTGGCCATCGACCGCGTGTTCGCCGCCCAGGATGCGGCGCCCCGCGTCTGATCCCCCGCCACGAGGAGCGCTCCCATGCGATTTTCCGTCAAACTGAAGCTGGCCCTGTCCTTCACCCTGGTCATCGCCCTGCTCGCCCTCGCCACCGGCCTCGGCATCACCAATCTCGCCAGTTTGAACGACACCATGACCAGAATGGTGCGCGGGCCGCTGGAACATGAAAAACAGGCCCATGACATGGAAACCCGGTTCATCGACACCATCCGCATGGAGAAGAACCTGATCCTGGCCTCCTCGGCCGAACAGATCAGCCAGATCGACAACAGCCTGGTGAACGCCCGCCAGGTCCTGCAGCACGCCGTCGAAACCTACCGCGCCGGCGCCGACGGCGGCGACCGCGACCATATCGACGCCCTGACCGCCGATCTCGGCCACTTCATCTCCATTCAGGATCAGGTGCGCGAACTGGCCAGGGGCAATTCGGAATATGTGGCCCGCACCATGGTGGTGAACCAGGCGCTGCCGCTGGCGACCGCCATCGATGCCGATCTGCGCACCCTGCGCGCCAAGGCCGAACAGGGGGCCGATCCCCAGGCCAGGGTCACGGCCCTGGCGCTGATCGACGGCATGCTGGTGCGCCAAGGGCGGCTGAACGGCGCTCTGCAAAGCCTGGTCTTGCAGGAAAACACCGCCGACATGGACAAGACCGACCGGCTCATTCAAAGCAATCTCGCCGAACTGCTGAGCGAACGCGATACCTTGCGCCCGCAGCTTGACGAGGACGGCAAACGCCTGCTCGACCAGATCTCCGCCAGCCTCGACGACTGGAGCAAACTGCACGAGAAGATCGCGCCTTTGGCCCGCCGCCAGGACAACAGCCGCGCCTTCCAGCTGTCGACCGGTGACGGCCGTCAGGCGGCCCTCAAGGTGGAAAGCGATATTTCCGGCATCGTCACCGCCAACAGCGCCGAAGTGGCCAAGGCCGAAAAAGACGTGCAGACCCAGTATAGCGACACCCGCACCATGCTGCTGGCCCTGCTGGCGGCCTCGCTGCTGGTGGCGGCGGCGGCGGCCAGCTGGATCGCCGTCAATATCAGCCGGGGCCTTTATCAGGCGGTGGGCCTGGCCAACGCCATCGCCGAGGGCGATCTGTCGCAATCGGTCGCCATCAGCTCGAAGGACGAGGTGGGCGATCTCGGCACCGCCCTCAATACCATGATCGACAATCTCAGCAATTTCGCCTTCGAGGTGCGCACCGCCGCCGAGCAGGTGGCCAGCGGCAGCGAGGAGCTGTCGTCGAGCGCCGAGGAAATGAGCCAGGGGGCCAGCGAGCAGGCCTCCTCCACCGAGGAGGCCTCGGCCTCGGTGGAGGAAATGGCGGCCAATATCAAACAGAACGCCGAAAACGCCGCCCAGACCGAAAAAATCGCCCGCCAGTCGGCCAAGGACGCCCAGGCCTCGGGCCAGGCGGTGGACCGCGCCGTCGGGGCCATGCAGACCATCGCCGAAAAGATCCTCATCGTGCAGGAGATCGCCCGTCAGACCGATCTTCTGGCTTTGAACGCGGCGGTGGAGGCGGCCAGGGCCGGCGAACACGGCAAGGGCTTCGCCGTGGTGGCCTCGGAGGTGCGCAAGCTGGCCGAGCGCAGCCAGACCGCCGCCACCGAGATCAGCGGCCTGTCAGGCGAAACGGTGAAGATCGCCCAGGAGGCCGGGCAGATGCTGAGCCGCCTGGTGCCCGACATTCAGAAAACCGCCGAGTTGGTGGAGGAAATCTCCGCCGCCTGCCGCGAACAGGATATCGGCGCCGAGCAGATCAACACCGCCATCCTGCAACTGGACAAGGTGACGCAGCAGAACGCCAGCGCCTCGGAACAGATGTCCACCACCTCCGAGGAACTGGCCGCCCAGGCCGAGCAGTTGCAGTCGGTCATCGCCTTCTTCAAGGTCAAGGGCCAGGAACGGCCCGCGGCCAAAGGCCGGGCCGCCCGCGCCGAACCCAGCCTGCGGCCCCGCCCGCCCCGCGCCCGCGCCGCCGCCTTGTCCCATGCCCCGGTCCAGACCAAGGCGGCGGCCCCGCGCACCGCGGCGGCCCGCGCCAACGGCCATGCCCGCGCCGAGGGCGTTTCCCTGGATCTGGTGGCCGGTCCCGATACCCAGGACAGCCATTTCGAACAGTATTGATCCCAGCCCAACGAGGCGCCCATGACCGGCATGCCGACACAAGAGAGCGACCTGAACGGACAGTTCGTCACCCTGGGCATGGGGGCGGATATCTTCGCCGTCGATGTCCGCTCGGTGCGGGAAATCCTCGATATGCGTCCGGTGGCGCATATTCCCAACGCTCCCGCCTATCTTTTGGGGCTGATCGACGTGCGCGGCCGGGGGGTGCCGGTGATCGATCTGCGCCTCAAACTGGGACTGCCGCCGGCACCCCCGGGCGAAATGACCCGCATCCTGGTGCTGGATACCGAACTGGCCGGCCAGCCGCGCGTGGTGGGGCTGCTGGTGGACCGGGTGTTCGAGGTGACCGGGCTGGATGAGCGATCGCTGGCGCCGCCGCCCGAGATCGGCCGGCGCTGGCGATCGGACTATATCGCCGGTATCGGGCGGCGCCACGGCGCCTTCGTCATCATTTTCGTGCTGGAGCGCCTGCTGGCGGGAGAGGAGCCCGCCCTGCTGGCGGAAGAGGAACCGGCCCCGCAGGCCGGAGAGGAGGACGCGTGACCCTGCCCACCCTGGAACTGTCCGACAAGGATTTCAACCGGCTGGCCCAGTTCATCAACGGCTATAGCGGCATCCGCATGCCGGCTTCGAAACGCGCCATGGTGGAGGGCCGCCTGCGGCGCCGGCTGGTGCGGCATGGCTTCAACGATTTCACCAGCTATTGCCAGTATCTGTTCGAAGGCGGCGGCATGGCCGACGAGGCGGTGCATATCATCGACGCCGTCACCACCAACAAAACCGAATTCTTCCGCGAACCCGATCATTTCCGCTTTCTGGCCGATGTGGTGCTGCCCGAACTGTTGCGGGGCCGCGACGCGCCGTCGCTGAAGCTGTGGAGCGCCGCCTGCTCGGTGGGCGCCGAACCCTACAGCCTGGCCATGCTGCTGGCGGAGCAGATGCGGCAAAGCGGCCGCGACATCCGCTGTTCGATCCTGGCCACCGACCTTTGCATCGAAGTTCTGGAAAAGGCCATCGCCGGGATCTATTCCGAGGAGATGGTCCGCCCCATTCCCCTGGAGCTGCGGCAGCGCTATGTGCTGCGCAGCCGCGATCCCGAGGCCCGGCTGGTGCGCATCACCCCCGACCTGCGCCGTCTGGTGCGTTTCCTGCGGCTGAACCTGATGGACGATCATTACGGCGTCGATCAGGGGTTTCACGTCATCTTCTGCCGCAACGTGCTGATCTATTTCAGCCGCGCCGATCAGGAACGGGTGCTCGCCCGCCTGGCCGAGCATCTGGCGCCCGGCGGTTATCTGTTTCTCGGCCATTCCGAAACCATCGCCGGCCTCAATCTGCCCTTGCGGCCGGTGGGGCCGACCATCTTCGCCAAAGCCTGAGCTACCGGCCCGAAGCCCGAACCGACCGCCCTCTCCGCGGACCAAAGATGCGAGACGCCGCCCATGGCACAAAAGGTCAAGACCCTGATCGTCGACGATTCCGCCTCGGTGCGGCAAACCCTGGCGGAGATTTTGGGCGGCGACGAGCGCATCGAGGTGATCGGCACCGCCGCCGATCCCTTCGCCGCCGCCCGCCGCATGCAGGAACAGGCCCCCGACGTCATCACCCTCGACGTGGAAATGCCGCGCATGGACGGCATCACCTTTCTGCGCAAGCTGATGGCCCAGCACCCCATTCCCGTGGTGATGTGCTCGTCCCTGACCGAGGCGGGCTCGGAAACCCTGATGCAGGCCCTGGCGGCGGGGGCGGTGGACGTCATCCTGAAACCGCATCTGGACGTGCGGGCCCATCTGCGCGAAACCGCCATGGCCATCTGCGACACCGTGGTGGCCGCCGCGCGGGCCAATCTGTCCCGCCTGCCGCTGCGCCGGCCGTCGCTGACGGTGGAACGCAAGCTCACCGCCGACGTCATCATGCCCGCCCCCCAGCTCACCCGGGCCATGGCCCGCACCACCGAACGGGTGATCTGCATCGGCGCCTCCACCGGCGGCACCGAATCGCTGCGGGCGGTCCTGGAGCAATTGCCGGGGGATTGTCCCGGCATCGTGGTGGTGCAGCACATGCCGGAAAAATTCACCGCCTCCTTCGCCCAGCGCCTCGACAGTCTGTGCGCCGTTTCCGTGCGCGAGGCCGCCGACAACGATCCGGTGCTGCGCGGCCATGTGCTGATCGCCCCCGGCAACCGCCATCTGCTGCTGCAACGCTCGGGCGCCCGCTACCATGTCCATGTCAAGGACGGGCCGCCGGTGTCGCGCCACCGCCCTTCGGTGGATGTGCTGTTCCGCTCGGCGGCGCAATATGCCGGGGCCAACGCCGTGGGCATTCTGATGACCGGCATGGGCGACGACGGCGCCCGCGGCCTGCGGGAAATGCGCGAGGCCGGCGCCTTCACCCTGGCCCAGGACGAAGCCAGCTGCGTGGTGTTCGGCATGCCCAAGGAGGCCATCGCCCTTGACGCCGTCGACAAGGTGGTGGCCCTGGAGCAAATTCCCGGCGAAATCCGCCGCGCCGATACGGCCCGGCCCTGACATGCGGGAGGCCCCCATGGACGGTTCCCCCTTCCTGTCCGCCACGGTGGCGGCCCTGGACCCCCTGGCCGACGCCGCCCGCGCGGTGGAGACCCTGTTCCTCGACGTGGGGGAAAAACTGAGCGCGGGGGCTACCGATCTCGCCACCGTCACCCGCCGCTTCGAAAGCCTGACGGCCCGCCTCGATCAGGAGGATCTGCGTCAGGCCCTGGCCTGTCTGGAACAGGTGGCGGGTGGCGTCGCCGCCATCAGCCGGGCCAGCGCCGGCCATCTGGCCGATCTCGACGGCATGGTGGAGAAGGTGTCGCGGCTGCAGGCCCGCCTGCTCCGGCTGTGCAAAACCATCACCGAGGTGCGGCTGCTGTCGGTCAATGCCCGCATCGAATCGGCGCATGTGGCCTCCGGCGCCCTTGATTTCAGCGTCTTCACCCAGGAAATCGGCCGCCTTTCCGATCTGGCCGAGCAAAGCCTGCAAAATCTCGATGGCGAGTTGGACAGCCTGGGCCAGCGCATTGTGGCGGCCCGCGACGGCCAGCGCCGCTTCCAGGCCGCCCATCGTCAGTCCCTGACCGAGATCGGCGAAAAAATCGCCGCCAGCGTCGCCACCGCCGACGGCCGCCGCACCGGCGCCAGCGAAACCCTGGCCGCCATCGCCGACGAAGCCCGGTCGGTGGGAGCCCATATCGCCGCGGTGGTGCTGGCCCTGCAGATCGGCGACATCACCCGGCAACGGCTGGAACATGTGGCCGAGGCGCTGGCCAGCCCCCCCGACGCCCCGGCCCTGGCCGCCGCCCTCTACCGCCTGCAGGCGGCCCAACTGGAGCATGCCGCCGACGATCTGCGTCAGGCGGCCGAGGCGGCGCAGGCCAATCTGGCCGCCATCACCGGCGAAGCCCACCGCCTGGAGGCGCAAGGCCGCCAGACTTTCGGCGGCGGCGAGGACGGCCAGGGCTCCTTTCTGCTGGATCTGGCCGAGCAGTTGCGCGCCGCCAACGCCATGATGAGCGAATACGGCCAGGCCACCCGCGAAACCGAAAGTCTGGTGCGGGCGGTGGCGGCGCGGGGCGCCGGCATGGTGAGCCATGTGGAGGCGGTGCATTCCATCGAAATCGATCTGCGTCTGATGGGCCTGAACGCCACGCTGAAATGCGGGCGGCTGGGCTCGGACGGCCGGGCGCTGGGCATCATCGCCCAGACCCTCCGCGGCTATGCCGGCAGCACCGTGGCCGACGCCGGGCAGGTGATGGAGGGACTGAACAATGTTATCGAGGCCGCGGTGCGCCTCAGCGGCCAAACCGGCGGCGCCGAGGACGGCATCGGCGGCCTGCTGTCCGGCATCGGCGGAGCCGAGGGCAGCCTGACGGCGGCCGGGACCGATCTGGCCGAGGCCCTGACCGCCCTGGCCACCGTTCTTTCCGGCGTGACGGAAGCCCTGGCGCGCGCCCAGACCGGACTGGCCGGAACAACGGGCCTGGACGGCACGCTCCGCGCCGTCGCCGCCCATTTGCGCCGCCTGGCCGCGGACATCGCCCCCCCTGAGAGCGATGCCGAGCTCGACCCGCAGCTGCTGGAGCATCTGGCCGGGCGCTACACCATGGACCGCGAACGCCAGGTGCATGCCCGCCACCGGACCGGCAGCGACGACGACGCCCCGGCCGAGCAAAGCCAGGGCGGCGACGTGGATCAGTTCCTGTTCTGAACCGCCCTGTCCGTTTTCAGAGGACGCCGCGCCCCTCGGCGAAGGTGCGCATGATCTCCACCACCTCGTCCTGCGCCGAGAGAAAGGCATCGACGCAGGCCGGATCGAAATGGCGGTCGCGCTGCCCGACGATGTAGTCAAGGGCACGTTCCAGACTCCAGGCCTCCTTGTAAGGGCGAACGCTGGTCAGGGCATCGAAGGTATCGGCCAGGGCGACGACGCGCCCGGACTGCGGAATGGCCTCGCCGGCCAGACCGCGCGGATAACCGCTGCCGTCATAGCGTTCGTGGTGGCAATAGGCGATTTCGGCGGCCAGATTGAGCAGAGGCGAGGTGCTGCCCGACAGGATATGCGCGCCATATTCGGCATGACGCCACATCACCCGCCGTTCCTCGTCGGTGAAGGGCCCCGGCTTCAGCAGGATGGTGTCGGGAATGCCCACCTTGCCCACATCGTGCAACGGCGCCGCCGTGCACAGCGCCTCGCACACGGCCTCGTCCAATCCCAGCCGTTGGGCGATCAGGCGGGAATAATGGGCCATGCGCAGCAGATGGCGCCCGGTTTCGGGATCGCGATGCTCGGCGGTGCGGGCGATATATTGAATGGTTTCCCGCTCCCGCTCCAGAACCTGGCGGGTGGCCCGCTCCACCGCCTCGGCCAAATGGCACGACAGATTGTTCAAGGCCTTGAGGGCGCCGTATCCCTTCAGCAGATTGCGGGTGCGGGCCACGAATTCGATGGGATCGATGGGCTTGATGAGAAAATCGGTGGCCCCCAGCTGCAACGCCTTGTAGCGGACATCCTTGAGATCGAGCGAGGTCACCATCACCACCGGCACCTCGCCTTTGCCCACCTGGCCGCGAAAGCGCTCGATGAAACGCAAGCCGTCCATCCCCGGCATGATGTAGTCCACCACGATCAGATCCATGTCGTTGCCCTGGCACCACTGCAGGGCCGCCTCGGAATTCTGAAAAGTCAGGGCGTCGCATCCGGGAATCGCCTCGATCAATCCCGCCATGTAGGTCACGGCGCTTTCACTGTCGTCGATAAGCACGATCCGCATGGTCCACAACCTCACGCCGCTCAAGAGCCAAGAGCCACAGCTTTCAAGGTAACGGATCGCGCGCGTCCATGGCGCACACTTAGGGACGAACCGCCGTTTGGAGCAAACCGCCGGGCCCGCCCGATCCGGCATATGTGAATCGGCTTCATCCTATGGGATGAGGATCGATACCAAGAACGGGGGTATCCACGCTTCCGAGACGCATCCGCGTAAAACTAAAAGTGATATAAATAAAGGTGGAAAAATAACGGATATAGATGCCGCCCATACACTAAAAAATTGAAGACGGGCGCATTGTGGGGGAGGTTCACATGGGCTTTTCATTTTTCCGCGAAAGCACTGACACTTATCAGGATATGCATCTGGTTTTCTTCAATCAGACACCGGATGCCATTCTGGTCATTGACGAAAGTGCCTGTTTCGTCGATTGCAACGAGGCCGCCGTCAAAATGTTCCGGGCTCCAGACCGGCTGGCCATTCTCAACAGCCATCCCAGCGCCCTGTCGCCACCGACCCAGCCGGGCGGCCGCGATTCGAAAAGCCTGGCCGACGAAATCATCGGCGAGGCCCTGCGCGTCGGCTTCGCCCGTTTCGAATGGCTGCACCGCCGCCTCGACGGCGAGGCGTTCCCGGTCACCGTCACCCTGTTCACCGCCGCCGTGCGGGGCAAACCCCATATCTTCACCTGCCTGTCCGATTTTTCCGACATGAAGGAGCGGGAACGCCGCGCCGCCGCCATGCGCGACGCCACCAGCCGCTTCGACCAGGGCGTGAGCGGCCTGCTCGGCGAACTGACCGGCGCCGCCCACGATATGGGCGGCCTGGCCCGCGGCATGGTGAGCGACACCGAGGAAACCCGCCAACAGGCCGACGCCACCCGTCTCGCCGGCAGCCAGGCCTCGGCCAGCGTGCAGACCATCGCCAGCGCCGCCGAGGAACTGTCCACCTCCATCACTGAGATTTCCCATCAGGTGCATCAGGCCGCCACCTTGTCGCAGAACGCCGCCAGCGACGCCGAACAGGCCAACAGCACCGTGCAGAGCCTGGCGGAAAGTTCGGCCCGGATCGGCGACGTGGTGCAACTGATCAACGACATCGCCTCGCAGACCAATCTCCTGGCCCTCAATGCCACCATCGAGGCGGCCCGGGCCGGCGAGGCCGGCAAGGGCTTCGCCGTGGTGGCCGGCGAAGTGAAATCCCTGGCCAATCAGACCAGCCGCGCCACCGACGAGATCACCGCCCAGATCGCCGACGTGCAACGCACCAGCCGCGAGGCCGCCACCGCCATCGGCGCCATCGTCGGCCGCATCGGCGGCATCAACAGCATCGCCTCGGCCATCGCCGCCGCGGTGGAGGAACAAACCGCCGCCACGGCGGAAATCGCCCGCAGCATCCAGGGCGCGGCCGACGCCACCCATCAGGTGTCCACCAGTATTTCCGGCGTCAACAGCGTGGCGGAGCGGGCCGGCGACAGCGCCACCCGGGTTAGGGACTCCAGCGATCTCGTCAGCCACCATGTGGATCTTTTGCGCACTCTGTCCGAAACCTTCCTGCGGGAGGTGCGCGCCATCGGGTAATACCAAGTCGCGATGAGTTTGACTCATCGCGACGCCGGTTAGGAGCAAGGCGACGCGCGCCTGATGGCGCGAAGCCAAGGGTTTCGGAGAAACCCGCCCGGCGCATGAGGGTGCGGTGATCGG
>JAJXUO010000010.1 GCA_021782815.1 Pseudomonadota bacterium | reverse complement strand
CTCATCGCGACGCCGGTTAGGAGCAAGGCGACGCGCGCCTGATGGCGCGAAGCCAAGGGTTTCGGAGAAACCCGCCCGGCGTATGAGGGTGCAGTGATCGGTTCCGATCACTGCAATTTGGTATAAGATCGTTCCGGAAAAAATGCGGGCGATTTTTTTTCAGCATGCTACCCTGTATTTTAAGAATCTTTTCAATTTTAACAGTTGTCTCGCGGAGACTGGATGAAGGGCCTGCCCGACATACCGCAGATCGATCTGGGCCGGGATGGTGCCGCCGCTTTGGCGCGCGCCTACCCGGAGCGCCTGCGCGATCTGGTGTGTCAGGCGCGGCGCCGCTACACCGGCCTGGGGCTGGGGCTGGCCGACCGCATGGCGCACCGCTGGCTGGCCTCGGCCGCCAATCCCTATCTGCCGGAAATCGAGGCGGTGGCCGCCCTGGCCGGCTGTGCGGGCACCTATCTGCTGAACGTCAGTTATGAAATGGCCTGCACCTCGGCGGTGGTGCCGTCGAAGGACGGCGGCTTCCGCCTGGTGCGGGTGCTCGATTGGAAGCTGAACGGCCTGGGCCGCACCCTGGTGCTGGCCCGCCAGGAAGGCCCGGCCGGGCCGTTCCATTCCCTGACTTGGCCCGGCTATGCCGGGGTGTTGACCGGCATCGCCGCCGGGCGTTTCGCCGCCGCCATCAATCAGCCGCCCCATGGCGGCGGCGTGGGGCAGCGCCTGGTGGGGCGGATGCAGGTGTGGCGCCGGGGCGGCCTGCCGCCCGCCCATCTGCTGCGCCAGGTGTTCGAAACCGCGCCCGATTACGAAACGGCGCGGCGCATGCTGATCGAAACCCGCGTCGCCGTGCCGGCCATCTTCGTTCTGGCCGGCTGCGGCCCCAGCGACGGCTGCGTCATCGAGCGCACGCCGTTCGAGGCGGCGGTGCGCCCGGCGCCGGCGGCGGTGGCCAATCATTGGGTCTCGATGACCCGGCCCGGCAAGCCGCGCGGCATCGACAGCCACGGCCGCCAGCGCGCCATGGAGCGGCTGCTCAAGCATCCGCCCAACCATTTCCACTGGCTGGCGCCGCCGGTGCTGAACAAGGATACCCGGCTGGTGGCCCTGGCCGATCCGGCCACCGGCTTTTTGCGCGCCCAGGGCTTCGAGAAAAGCGGCGCCGTGACCCACCCCCTCAATATCGATCTTTAAGGCGGCCCCTTGCTTTACGACATGCCGCTGTTCCGCCCGCCGTCCGAGGGCGATCATCTGATCGTGCAGGCCACCCTGGGCTGCGGTTACAATCAGTGCAGCTTCTGCTCGATGTACAAGGACAAAGCCTACCGCGCCCGCCCGCTGGAGGAGGTGTTCGCCCATATGGACGCCCTGGCCCGGGCCTGCCGGGGGCGGGAGGATCAGGTGCGCCGGGTGTTTCTGGCCGATGGCGACGCTTTCGGCCTTCCCGCCGATCATCTGCTGGCCATCGCCGCCCGGCTGCGGGCGCTGTTTCCCCAACTGGCCCGGCTGTCGGCCTATGCCACGCCGTTGAACATCCTGAAAAAGACCGACGCGGAGCTGGCCCGCCTCAAGGCGGCGGGGCTCGGCCTGCTTTATATCGGTATCGAATCGGGTTCGGCCGAGGTGTTGCGCCGGGTGGCCAAGGGCATCACCCCGGACCGTCTGGCCGAGGCGTTGACGCGGGCGCGGGCCGCCGGGATGAAACTGTCGGCCACGGTGATCCTGGGGCTGGGCGGCCGGACCTTCAGCGCCGCTCATGCCGCCGAAACCGCCGCCCTGGTCAACCGCGCCCCGCCGCATTACCTCTCCACCCTGCAGCTCGTTCTTCAGCCCGAGGCCGAGGCCGGTTTCCTCGGCCGCTGGGAGGAGGGCTTCACCCCCCTGGACGACGACGGCGTGCTGGCCGAGCAGGGGGCCCTGCTGGCGGCGCTGGCGCCGCCCGCGCCGGTGATCTTCCGCTCCAACCACGCCTCCAACTGTCTGGCCCTGGCCGGCACCCTGCCCAAGGACGGCCCCCGCCTGCTGGCCGAGATCGCCGCCGCGCAAGGCGGCCAGGGGGCGTTGCGTCCGGCCTGGATGCGCGGGCTGTGAGCGCCGAGGCCGAACGCTGGCTGGCGCAGGGCAACGCCGCCGCCGCCGCCGGACGCTGGGAGGAGGCCCTGGCCGCCTATGGCCGCGCCCTGGCCTGCCTGCCGGGCTGGATTCCGGCCCTGATCAATGCCGGCGGCGCCCTGAAGGAACTGGGCCGGCTCGACGAGGCGGCCCGCGTGCTGGGGGCGGTGCGCGCGGTCTGTCCCGAGGATCCCGATCTTCTGGGCAATCTGGCCGGGGTGCTGCGCCAGCAGGGCGATTTCGCCCAGGCGTGCGGCCTTTACCGTCAGGCGGTGGCGCTGGCCCCCACCGCCGCCGCCTGGAGCAATCTGGCGGTGCTGCTGGACGAAACCGGCCAGGCCGCCGAGGCCGGGGCCGCCTTCGCCCAGGCCGTGGCCCTGGCGCCCGGGGATGCCGAGATCCGCTTCAACCACGCCAATTTTCTGCTGCGCGACGGCGCCTGGCGCGAGGGCTGGCAGGCCTACGAGGCGCGCTGGCAGGCCCGCGCCCAGGTGCTGCGCCCCCGCGCCTTCGCGGCGCCGGCCTGGGAGGGGGGGGCGCTGGCCGGGCGCACCCTGCTGATCCATGCCGAACAGGGCCTGGGCGACAGCCTGCAATTCGCGCGGTTTCTGCCCCGGCTGCCCCGCGACGGGCGGATCGCGCTGCTGGCGCAAACGCCGCTTTTGGATCTTCTTGCCGCCAGCCCGGCGGCGGCGGGGGTGACGGTGGCGGGCGAGGCGGCGGCGCTGCCGCCTTGCGACTGCCAGGCGCCGCTGATGAGCCTGCCCCGCATTCTGGGGCTGGACCGGGCCGAGGATCTGGGGATGCGCGCGCCCTATCTGGCGCCGCCGCCGGGCCTTTCCTGGCCCCGCCCGGCCGGATCCGGGGCCCGTGTCGGCTTTTCCTGGCGCGGCAACGCCCGCCATCGCGGCAATGCCGCCCGCGGCCTGCCGCTGGACGGGCTGCTGGCCCTGCTGGCGGGGCGGGGGCTGCGGCTGGTGAGCCTGCAGGCAGGACCCGATGCCGGGGAAAGCGCGTTGCTGGCCCGGCACGGCGTCGAGGATGCCGGCGCCGCCTTCACCAGTTTCGGCCACAGCGCCGCCCTGGTGGCGGAGCTCGATCTGGTGATCACCCTGGATTCCGCCCTGGCCCATCTGGCCGGCGGCCTGGGGCGCCCGGTCTGGGTGTGCCTGCCCTTCGCCGCCGACTGGCGCTGGGGCCGGACCGGGGCGGCCAGCCTGTGGTATCCCTCGCTGCGGCTTTACCGCCAGACCGCGCCCGGCGCCTGGCCAGAGCTGCTGGCCCGCGTGGCGGGCGATCTCTGAGCCGGGTTATACCAAGTCGCGATGAGTTTGACTCATCGCGACGCCGGTTAGGAGCAAGGCGACGCGCGCATGAGGGTGCGGTGATCGGTCCCGATCACCGCAACTCGGTATTAGCGGATTTTGTGGCGCTTGATGCCGCTGGGCGGCGGCGGCTCGAAGAGATCGGGGGCCTCTTCGGCGCGGCGCTGGCGGGCGGCCAGACGCAGCAGGTTCCACACCACCACCGGCGGCCCCAGCACCAGGGCCATCTTGCCCAGCCAGATCAGAAAACTGGCATGGCCCTTGGCGATGATCAGCGCCTCCTTGCAGTTATAGCGCTGCTCGAAGCTGCCGGCGCAGTTTTGCATCTCCTGCTCGATGACGGGATTGCGGAAACCGTACTGATCGGGATTGACGGCGATGAACTGCACGTAAAGCGCCCCCACCATCCACAGGGTGCACACCAGCGTGACGATCCAGTTCAGATGTTTGCGGAAAGATCCGGCTGCCACGGCGATCAGTCCTTCACTCGAAAGAGGGGAGCGCGAAGCCTAGTCTAACACAGACGCAACGCCCACGGGAATGCGCTCCCGCAGGGTAATCGGGCGAAGCCGATTGCCCTGCGGGAGAGCATGGAGATCCTGAGACGGTGAGCCCCGTCCCGGGGCCGCTCAAGCGTCGCCAGCCGACCGGTATTATGCCGTCGTGCTGACTGTCCAGGCGCAACTCACGATTTCGTCCCATGTTTCCAAAGCCTGGACGACGACATCCAGTTCTTCGGGGGAGGCCGTGGTTGGAACCAGCACTGCGGCTAGTTCCATTTCATCCTCGCCTTCCGACAAAATCTCGATTTCCCGCAGCGGGTAATTCGCCTTTTCCAGTTCCTCGTAAAGCCGTTCCCGGACATCGGCGGCGGCGGCCGGATCGCAGACCACATGGACACGGTAACAGGCTTCCGTTACCCGTTCGTCCATGGGTTTGCGGTTGATATAATTCACCAGCGGTCTCAGCAGCGTGTTGCCGGCCAGCACGAAAGCGGTGAGAAGCACGGCCTCGGCGGCGAAGCCGGCACCGGAACTCGCGCCAACCGCGGCCGAGCACCAGAGCGTCGCCGCGGTGTTCAGACCGCGCACATGCGTGCCGTCCTTCATGATCACCCCGGCGCCAAGGAATCCGATCCCCGAGACGACGTAGGAAATGACCCGTATCGCGCCTTCTCCGCCCAGGAGATGCAGGCCGATATCGGTGAAGGCGGCGGCACCGACGGCGACCAGAACATTGGTGCGCAAACCCGCCGTGCGTTGCCGGTATTGCCTTTCGAAGCCGATCAGGGTGCCAAGGGCGAAGGCGACGGCCAGGGCGATAATGGAGTTCCCGAAGGATTGCGGATCAAAGAGGGAGAGGGATCGCACCGGAGTTCTCGTGTCCCGAACAATTGAGAGGGTGAATACAGTATCGGGCGGAGAGATCCCGGACGCCGGTGAATTTTCGGTGTCCGGTCTCTCCGGCCGGTGAGGACCGGCGGTTGTTCAGGAAAAGGGATGTCCGACGTTGAAGGCCAGTTGGAGGATGCGCACCAGAACCAGTCCGACGGCAGCGATCAGGTAGCCGCGCAGCACCAGCATCCAGACCCGGCTTTGCAAGGACAGGCGGACAGGGGGGAGCCGCTGCAGCGGGGGCATCACCCAGGCCTCCTTCGCCATGGTGTCCATGACCGGAGCGTCCGTGGCGCCGGGATCCTGGTCCAGCAGGCGGACGACGGCGGCGGTGACGGCGGCCAGAAGACTGCCGCCCGCCAGAATTTCGACGATGGTTCCGCCCTCTATTCCCGGCCACAGCACCGAGGCTGTCAGGATGACCGACATCACCACCAGGATGGCGATGACGCCGCCGGTGAAAATGTTCAGCGCCCGCCCGTTGACCCAGGGACCGAGCACGGCTCTGTCGTTGCAGAGCAGCAGCAGGAAGACCGTCGCGCTGGGCAGCAGGACGCCCGCCAGGGTCTGCACGGCATTGGTCAACAGCCCCAACGGGGCGCCGGGGGTGAGCGTCAGGGCGGCGGCGAGAACGATCAGGCCGGCATAGACGGCATAGAACCCCTTGGCATCGGACATTTTGCGATGCAGGGAATGTTTCAGGGACAGGACATCGCCAAGAGCGTAAGCGGTGGACAGGGAGACTGCGGCGGCGCCGATGATGCTGGCGTCGATCAGGGCGACGGCAAACAGCGTTCCGGCAGTTTTTCCGGCGTATTTCTCCAACCCGGCGGCAATGCCGCCGGCGTCGGTAAAGCCGCCGAATTCCGCGTGGCCGGTGAAAATCGCGGCGCTGAAGGCCATCATCGCGGCGGCGCCGATGATCACCAGGACAATGCCCAGCCACAGGTCGGCACGTTCGTAACCGATGAAACGCGGGGTGATGCGTTTGTCGATGACGTAGCTCTGCTGGAAGAAAAGCTGCCAGGGGGCGATGGTGGTGCCGACGATGCCGATGATCAGCAGCATGACATCGGATAACTTACCGTATGAGGGTAATTGGGGCACGAGCATGTCATGGGCCAGCCTGTGCATGGGCGGATGCGCGATGACGACGATGGGCACCAGGAGCAGGCTGCCGAAACATAGGATCAGGGAAAAGCGTTCGAAGCGGCGGAAATCGCCGGTGGCTCCGGCCGCCATCACCAGGACCGCCGCCAGAGCCACGCCGGCTTCCTTCGGAATGCCCAGGTATCCCAGGGCCAGACTGATGCCGATGAACTCGGTGACGATGGTCAGGCCGTTCAGCAAGAAGAGGTCAATGACCGAAAAGGCGCCCCAGAATTTGCCGAAACGCTCCAGGATCAGGCGCGCGTGGCCAACGCGGGCGACGGCGCCGAGGCGCAGGACCATCTCCTGGTTGACATAGAGTACCGGCACCAGCAGCAGCAGGGTCCACATCAGGGACGTGCCGTAATTCTGGCCGGCCTGGGTGTAGGTGCCGAAGGCGCCGGCATCATTGTCGCCGACCATGACGATCAGGCCTGGCCCGAGGATGGCCAGCAGGGTTCTCAGCCGGGCGCTCCAACTGGTGCGCGGGGAGGCATCATCCTGGCGAATGGTGCCGAAAGCGCCATGGATATGGCCGACATGGGCGGTATCGAGCACGGCGGAGGACGGGCTGGTTTCGAGGTCGAACGGCTGAGGCATCCGGGCGGTCCTTGAGGGAAGATGGGCGAACGGCGTAAGGTGGCGGATATCAGGCCTTGTCGCCGGAGGAGAGGGGGTGGCCGGTCGCGGCGTGGTACAGGGCGGTTTCGGCCTTTCGATAGGCTTTGATCGCGTTGTAGAGCGTGCGGCGGCTGCGCGGCGCCTCGGCCAGGCCGACAGCGCGGCCCATGATCTCGGCGTGATGGCGGTGCGCCTCCAGAACGGCTTGGAGGCTGTCTTCGAAGGCCTGAACGGCGTCTTTTCCGGACATGGTCGGAACTCTGGAAGAAGCGGTGTGTCGAGAGGCGGCCGGCATGGTGCGCGGCCGCCATCGGAGTCCATGGGCTGGACGGGGCGGGAAGATGAGCCCGCCTTAAGCCGCTATCCGCAGACAAGACAGAGGATCGGAGTCGGTCTCGGCGCCCAGGAAGCGGCAGACGAGTTGTCCGCTCGCGGGATCGATCATCCAACGGAAAGAGCCCCGGGCGCGGCTGGGGATGGTTTGGGGCGCCGCCTGGGGGGAAATATCGGGACGGCGGGCGCGGAGCCGGGGGGTGAAAGTGAAGACCAGGGTATAAGCCATGGTCGCCTCCTCTTCATCTGGGGGTGACGTCGGTCGACCCAGGAGGCGGCGAAGGCATATCCGGAGGGGCGGGCGCCCTTCGGCGTCAACCCCGCCCAGGACAGTCCCCCGACGGTCCTGGGCAATGTCGTCCGTGGGCCTTGGTCGTCGTCGCGGCGCGACGACTATAAGGCTCCGCGGACACTTTGCTAGGTCGCGGGTTCATCTTTGTCTCTGTCGGTTATTGTGCGAGGTGCTGCGGACGGATCCGCCGATGTCGCAGCGCCGAAATATGCCTGTTGACGCGTGTCGTCAAGAGGAAAATTACCCGATGCGGCGGACCGCTCCGACGGGAGGATGTTCCCCTTGCCGCCCGGAAGAGAAGGCGATTGTCGGGGGCGGCGCTTTGGCGTAGGACAATAGAAAGGTTAACGCTTAGAGGCTGCCGTGCTCGATCATCTGCTGGACGTCGCGACCGCAAGGGTTGTCGCCATTACCCCCGTTACCCAGGCCCGTTTCGCCGAATGGCTGTCGACGCAGCCGGCGGCGGTGCGCGGCTGGGTGGACAGCGCCGGGTTCGGCGGCGAGCCGGGGGCGGTCTGTCCGCTGCCCGACGGTCTGGGGCAGGTGGAGCGGGTGCTGTTCGGCTTCGATGCCGCCGATCCCTGGTGCTGGGCGCACCTGCCGCTGAAATTGCCGGGGCGGACCGAGGCCGTTTGCTACCGCATCGACGATCTGCCCGATGCCCGCACCGCCGAATGGGCGGCGCTGGCCTGGGCTTTGGGCTGTTATCAGTTCGGCGCCTATAAAAGCCGGGCCGGGCGCGGCTTCGCCCGGCTTCTCTGGCCCGAGGCGGCCAACCGCGCCCGGGTGCGCAGCCTGGTGGAGGCCATCGGCCTGGTGCGCGATCTGGTCAACCGTCCGGCCGCCGACATGGGGCCGGCGGACCTGGAGCAGGCGGCCCGCGCCCTGGCCGAGCGCCATGGCGCCCGGCTGCGCGCCGTGGTGGGCGAGGATCTTCTGGCCGAGAACTATCCGCTGATCCATGCCGTGGGCCGCGCCTCCGACCGGGCGCCGCGCCTCATCGATCTGACCTGGGGCGACGAGATGGCGCCGCGCGTCACTCTGGTGGGTAAGGGGGTTTGTTTCGATTCCGGCGGTCTCGATCTCAAATCCGCCGCCAACATGAAGCTGATGAAAAAGGACATGGGCGGCGCCGCCCACGCCCTGGCCCTGGCCGGCCTGGTGATGGCGGCGGGCTTGCCGGTGCGTCTGCGCCTGTTGATCGGCGCCGTGGACAACGCGGTGTCGGGCTCGGCCTTCCGGCCGCTCGACATTCTGAAAAGCCGCAAGGGCCTCACGGTGGAAATCGGCAATACCGATGCCGAGGGCCGTCTGGTGCTGGCCGACTGCCTGGCCGAGGCCGACCGCGAACAGCCCCGCCTGCTGCTGGATTTCGCCACCCTTACCGGGGCGGCGCGCACGGCGCTGGGGCCCGATCTGCCGGCGCTGTTCACCCCCGACGAGGCCCTGGCCGCCGCCTTTCAATCCGCTGCCGAAACGACCGTGGATCCGCTGTGGCGCCTGCCGCTGTGGAAGCCCTATCGCCGCCTGATCGAGGGCAAGCTGGCCGATCTCACCAATTCCAGCGACAGCCCCTTCGCCGGGGCCATCACCGCCGCCCTGTTCCTGCAGGACTTCGTTTCGCCGGGCACGCCCTGGGCCCATCTCGATCTTTTCGCCTGGAACCCCTCGCCGCGCCCGGGCCGCCCCGAAGGGGGCGAGGCCATGGCCCTGCGGGCGGCCTTTCATCTGATCGAGCAGAAATTTCCGTTATGATCATTGCCGTAGGGAGCGGGCTCGGGTAATTTCGTCCTCGCAACGAGATGAGTGCGTCATGGGCTTAGATCTTAAGGCAGTACAGGCGCTTGATCTGTGGCGGGGGGCCATTGTCGAGAGCGTCCGCAGAGAGGCACCGGACCTGTCGGCGCGCCAGATGGCGCTGCTGCTCACGGTCTATCTGACGCCGCCGCCGCACACGGTGCGCGGTCTGGCCGCCACCTTGAACATTTCCAAGCCCGCCATCACCCGCGCCCTCGACCGTTTGAGCGAGATCGGCCTGATCCGCCGCAAGGTGGACGAGACCGACCGCCGCAGCGTGCTCATCCAGCGCACCGTCAAGGGTTCGGTGTTTCTGCGCGAGTTCGGCGACATCATCGTGGCCGCCGCCGCCGAGACCGAAAGCGACCCGGCGGCGGGCTGATGGCGGCCGGGCCTGAAACCGACGCCCATATCCTGCTGGCCGACATTTCGGGCTATACCCGCTTTCTCAACGCCAACCGCGTGACCCTGGCCCATGCCACCCAAATCGTTTCGGCCCTGCTGGAGGCGGTGATCGCCGCCGCTCCGGCCCCGGTGCGGCCCCATAAGATCGAGGGCGACGCCGTGCTGCTGGCGGCCTGGGGCAAGGGCGCCGATGCCGCCGCGCCTTTGGCGCCCGCCGCCTTTTTTCAGGCCTTTTACCGCCGCCGCGCCGCCCTGGCGGCGGCCAACAGCTGCCCCTGCGAGGCCTGCCGCCAAATCCCCGATCTCGATCTCAAGGTCATCGCCCATCACGGCCGCCTGCTGCGCCACCGCGTCGGCCGCTTCGAGGAACTGGCCGGCCCCGATCTGATCCTGGCGCACCGCCTGCTGAAAAACCGGGTGGCCGCGCGCCGCTATCTGTTGACCAGCGCCGAGGCCTGGACGCGTTTCACCGCCGAGCATCCCGCCTTCGCCGGCCTGCCGGTGGAGCGCTGGGAGGAGGAGTGCGAGGGTTTGGGCGCGGTGCCGGTGGTGGTGGTGCGCGAGGCCGGACTGCTGCCCGAGCCGCCGCCCCCGTCTCCGGCCGGGCGGGGGGCGAAACTCGCCGATTTCATCTGGAAGCACGCGGTGCTGCTGCCGCTGCTGGGGCCCTGGCTGCTGGCGCGCGGCCGCGCCCGCCTGGCGCCGGGGCCGCGGTGAACGGCCCCCGTCCCCCCGCGGCCCGCCAGGCTTTCGCCGAGGGGGCGGCGTGCCATGCCGCGGGCGACCGCCGGGGCGCCGTGGCCGCCTATCACCGCGCCGTCACCCTCGACCCCACCTATGCCGAGGCCTATTGCAATCTCGGGCTGGAGCTGTTCGAACTGGGGGCCGTGGAACCGGCCCTGGCCGCCTATCGTGCCGCCCTGGCGCTGTTTCCGGGCTTCGTCGAGGCCCACAACAATCTGGGCAACGCCCTGTTGCGCCTGGATCAGCCGCAGCAGGCCGCCCGGCATTTCCGCACCGCCATCGCCCTCGATCCGGGGCGGCCCCAGCCCCATGTCAATCTCGGCCAGGCCCTGCTGGACCTGGGCGAGGTGACGGCGGCCGAGGCCAGCCACCGCGCCGCCCTGGCGCTCGACCCCGCGCTGGCCGACGCCGTCAACGATCTCGGCCTGGCCCTGGCCCGGCAGAACCGCAGCCGCGAGGCCCTGGAGCAGTTCGAGCGCGCCCTGGCCCTGGCCCCGGACACGCCGCGCTTCGCGGTCAACCGCGCCCTCACCCTGTTGAAGCTGGGGCGTTATGCGGAGGGCTGGCAGGCCTACCGCGCCCGTTGGGCCGCCCGTCCCGGCGAGGCGCGGCACGGTTTCGCCCAGCCGGAATGGGAGGGCGGGCCGCTGGCCGGGCGCACCTTGCTGCTCTATGGCGAACAGGGCTATGGCGACAGCCTGCAATTCGTTCGTCTGCTGGCCCGCCTGCCGCGCGACGGCCGGGTTCTGCTGCGCGTGCCGGGGCCGCTGGTGCGGCTGCTGGCCGGGCAGGACGTCCCGCTGGCGGCGGTGCTGGACGAGACGCTGCCGCCGCCGCCCTTCGATTGCCACGCCTCGCTGATGGATCTGGCCCGGCTGTTCGGGCTGGACCTGGCCGATCTGCCGGGCCCCAGCCCCTATCTGCGGGCCGATGCGGCACGGCGGGAGGCCTGGCGGGCGCGGTTGGCGCCGCTGCCCGGCCGCAGGGTGGGGCTGGTGTGGGCCGGCAGTTCCCGCCCCTGGCACGACGATGCCCGCCGCCTCGACCGTCGCCGCAGCCTGCCGCCCCGGCTTTTGGATCCCTTGCGCGACTGTGCCGGACTGAGCTTCGTCTCGCTGCAAAAGGACGCGGTGGAGCGCCCCAATCTGCCGCTCCTCGCCTGCGGCGACGCGCTCGACGATTTCGCTGAAACCGCCGCCCTGGTGGCGGCGTTGGATCTGGTGGTGACGGTGGATACCGCCGTGGCGCATCTGGCCGGGGCGCTGGGGCGGCCGGTGTGGATTCTGTCGCGTTTCGACGGTTGCTGGCGCTGGCTGCAGGACCGCGACGACAGCCCCTGGTATCCCTCCGCCCGGCTGTACCGCCAGAGCGCGCCGGATGACTGGACGGCGCCGCTGGCCCGGCTGCGTCAGGACTTGGAGATCTTCGCCAGGGGGTGATGGCTGTTGACCAGCCCCTTCAGGCGCTCGTCCAGCACATGGGTATAGATCTGGGTGGTGGCGATGTCGGCATGGCCCAGCATCTGTTGCAGGCTGCGCAGATCGGCGCCGTGCGCCAGCAGATGGCTGGCGAAGGAATGGCGCAGCACGTGGGGCGAAACCCGGCGGCGGTCGATGCCGGCGGCCAGGGCCAGTTCGGACAGCAGGCGGAACATGCCGGAGCGGGTGAAATGGCCGCTGCCGCCCCGTCCGGGAAACAGATAGGGGCTGGCCTTGGGCCGCCGCGCCGCCCGCCAGGCGGTCAGGGCGTCGCGGGCCGGCTGGCCCAGCGGCACCAGCCGCTCCTTCGATCCCTTGCCACGCACCAGCAGGCTGGGGCCGTCGCGTCCGGCGGCGGACAGGGGCAGCTCCACCAGTTCCGAAACCCGCAGGCCCGAGGCGTACAGCAGTTCCAGCAGGGCGGCGGCGCGCAGGCCGTCGGCGCCGGGGCGGGCATGGGCGGCGGCCAGCAGCCGCTCCACCTCGTCCTCCGACAGGTATTTCGGCAAGGGGGCGCCCAGGCGCGGGCTATCGAGCACGGCGCTGGGGTCGTCGGGGCGCACCCCTTCCAGGAACAGGAATTTATGGAACTGGCGCAGGGTGGAGAGATGCCGCGCCGCCGTGCGCGCCGCCATGCCGCGATCCTTGAGATCGGTCAGATAATCGCGCAGGGCCTGACTGTCGGCGCCATGCAGGGCCAGGCCCTGGCTGGCGAGAAAATCGGCGAAATCCTCCAGATCGCGGCGGTAGGCCTCCAGGGTGTTGATGGCGGCGGCCCGTTCCGCCGCCATCATTTCCAGAAAGGCCTCGGCGTGCCGGGCGCCGCCGTCAGACGCCGTTGGCAATGGCCGCGTCCACCGCCAGGGCGCGGGCGTCCTTGTCCAGCCCGGCCTGCCGCAGGGCCGCCACCACCTGATAGAGCAGCGAGGGATCGGCCTGATCGAGGCCGGTATCGCCCAGGCTGGCCAGGGCGAACAGCACGGTGCCGCCCACCTGGCGGGCGGCGGCGCTGCTGCGCAGTTCCTGCAAAAGGGCCGGGTGGGGCAGGGTGGCCGTGGCCGCGGTCGCGGCCGGGGCGTTCAGCAGCGGCAGCCAGGCCTGGGACGGTACGGTTTCGCCCAGGGCGGCCAGCAGGCTGTAGGCCACGGCGGCACGGCGCTGGCTGACGGCATCGGCCTGATCGGCCCGGGCCAGACGCCAGGCGTCGAGGGCGGCGGCGGGCAGGGGCTGGCCGTCCTCGGCCACCGCCATGCGCAACAGCGGCCACAGCCCGGCCACCGCCTGCATGGCCTGCGGCACGTTGCCCTGGGCGCGCAGGGCGGTGAGCCAGGGCTTGGCGGCATCGGCGCGCCCGGCCGCCAGCAGGGCGCGGGCGGCGGTATAGGCGAAGCCGGTGAGCTCGGGCGCGGGCTGCAGACCGGCCAGAACGTCGGCGTAGACCCGGGCCGTCATCACGTAAAGCGGGCTGGCGTCGCCCGCCGCCGCCAGGGCCTTGCCGATCACCTGGATCTTGGCGGCGGGAGAAAGGCCGGGCTGGATGGCGGTGTGATAAGAGAGGGCGCGGCCCCGGGGGCCCTTGTCGGGGCCCAGGGGCAGGGCCAGTTCCTGCGAGGTGAAGGGGGTGGCGTCGTAGATCTGGCGCAAGGTGGCGATATCGAGCGCCCCGGCCATCTCGGCCTTTTCAGCGGCGATCAGGCGGGCGTCGGGGGTGGCGCCGGCGGTTTTGGCCAGGGCCGCCAGCACGGCCGGGCTGGGGGTGCCGGCCGCCGCCTCGGGCAGGGGCAGCTTGGCGGCGCGGGCCAGGGCCAGATCCAGCGGCGTCAGGGTGTCGAAGGCCGTCAGCCGGCCGGGGGCGATGCCGCCCAGGGCGTCGGCGGCGATGAAGAAGGCGGGATCCTTCACCTTCTGCTCGCGCAGCACATCCTCGGTCAGCGAGGCCTCGCTGGCCTTGCCGCCGACGAACTGGCAATAGACCGAGACCATGGCGGCGTAGGTGTCGTCGCCCTGGCCGCGCAGGGCCGAGGCCTGGGCGCAGGCGGTGGCGGTGTCGCCGGCCAGCAGGGCGGCGTCGCTGGCCAGATGGCGCAGGGGCGGGGTGTAGGCCTGCAGGCTCACCCCCTTCAGGAAGGCGTCGAGATCGTCGACCGCGCCCATGGACCACAGCTTTTCGGCGCGCAGCGCCAGCAGCGGGGCGCCGCCGCCGGAGGGGCCGGAGGGGGCCTGGGCCACGCTCAGCAGCAGGCGGCGTTCCAGATCGCGTTCGGCGCGCGCCGTGGGGGCGGCGGGCAGCAGCGGCAGCGCCGCCTGCACCGTGGCCATGGAGACCCCGGCCCACAGATCGGTGCCGAAGCCGCCGTTGCTGTTGGTGAGGAGGCCGGTGGAATCGACGCTCACCGCCGCCAGCGGCTGCACGGTGATGGCGGTGTTGGCGGGCGTCATGGTGGGGAAGGCGCCCGCGGCGGCGGGCACGGGCGCGGGCGTTGCCTGCGGCGCGGCCGCCGCCGGCGAGGGAATGACCTGCACCGGCCCCTTGGCGGGCGGGCTAGGCTGGGGCGCCGCGTTGGGCGACACCAGCACCTCGTCCACATGGGGGGTCAGCTGGATGGGGGCGTCGCTCTGGGCCAGGGCCAGGCCGGGGGCCAGCAGCAGGGCGGCCAGGGCGGCGCCGGTCTTAATGGGGGAAATGGTCATCCGGGATCACTTTCTGGATCTTGGTGGTGGGGGCCGGGATATCCCGCATCGCCAGGGCGGCCACGCCCCCCACGATGACGAAAAGCACCAGAACGAGAACGATGCGGATCATGCTGCTCATTTGCCGGAACCTGCCTTCAGCAAGGACGAAACGGGGGAGGAATAAGGCCTCTGTGCCATTCCCCATGGAAGTGTGCTAGGGTTCGCCCCAATTGGGGAACGGTGGAAGTCTATCGGCATGGACGGCCGCTTTCAACGACTGCGCGGTTCGGACGGGCCGGAGCCGTCGGGTTCGAGGAAAGATGAACGATGAGTGACGCAGGCACGGCCCTGCCCCGTACCGTGGTGCTGGTCGGGTTGATGGGGGCCGGAAAGAGTTGTGTGGGGCGCAAGCTGGCGGCCCGGCTGGGGGTGGCCTTCACCGACGCCGACGCCGAGATCGAAAAAGCGGCGGGACGCAGTGTTTCGGAGATTTTCGCCGCCTATGGCGAGGCGGCCTTCCGTGATCTCGAACGCAAGGTGATGGCCCGGCTGATGGCCGGCGAACCGTGCATTCTGGCGGCGGGCGGCGGCGCCTTCATGGACGAGGGCACCCGGGCCCTGGTGCGCGGCGGCGCGGTGTCGGTGTGGCTGCGCGCCGATCTCGACCTGCTGGTCAAGCGCACGGCGGGGCGCGATCACCGTCCGCTGCTGAAAACCGGCGATCCCCGCGATATTCTGCAGCGGCTGATCGATCAGCGTTATCCCGTCTACGCCCAGGCCGATCTGGTGGTGGATTCCGCCGATCTGCCGCCCGAGGTGACGGTGGAGGCGGTGGCCCAGGCCCTGGCCGGTTATTTCGCCGCCCTGGAGACGCCCTCTCCGCTTCAGCAAAAAGGATAAGGTCATGACGTCCGTTCTGTCCGTCGCCCTGGGCGAGCGCTCCTACGACATCCATGTGGGGGCCGGCCTGCTGGCCAAGGCCGGCGCGCTGATCCGGCCGCTGCTGTCCACGCCGCGGGTGTTCGTGGTCACCGACGAGACGGTGGCGGCGCTGCATCTGGAGGCCTTGAAGGATGCGTTGGACGGCGCCGGCATCGAAAACCACGGCGTGGTGCTGCCGCCCGGCGAACAGACCAAGGATTTCGCCCATCTGGAAAGCCTGCTCGACGCCATGCTGGAGGCCCGCTGCGAACGCGGCACCACCATCGTGGCCTTCGGCGGCGGCGTCATCGGCGATCTGACCGGTTTCGCCGCCAGCATCCTGCTGCGCGGCGTGCCCTTCATCCAGATCCCCACCACCCTTTTGTCGCAGGTGGACAGTTCGGTGGGCGGCAAGACCGGCATCAACACCCGCCAGGGCAAGAATCTGGTGGGCAGCTTCTATCAGCCGCGCCTGGTGCTGGCCGATATCGACGTCTTGTCCACCCTGGCGCCGCGCGATCTGCGGTCGGGTTATGCCGAGGTGGTGAAATACGGCCTGATCGACGACCCCGATTTCTTCGCCTGGCTGGAACAGAAGAACGGTCTGGCCCTGCTTCTGGGCAATGAGGAGGCCCGTACCCGCGCCGTGCTCACCAGCTGCGCCGCCAAGGCCCGGGTGGTGGCGGCCGACGAAAAGGAAGGCGGCCAGCGCGCCCTGCTCAATCTCGGGCATACCTTCGCCCACGCCCTGGAGGCCGAGGGCGGTTACGGCGAGGCGCTGCAACACGGCGAGGCGGTGGCCATCGGCATGCTGATGGCCTTCGATCTCTCGGTGCGCATGGGCCTGTGCCCGGCCGGGGATCTGGCCCGGCTGGAGGCGCATCTGAAGGCCCTGGCCCTGCCGGTGACGCTGCCGCCGCTGCCCGAGGGCCGCGCCTGGTCGGCGCCGGCGTTGCTGGGCCATTTCGCCAAGGACAAGAAGGTCAAGGACGGCAAGGTCACCTTCGTGCTGGCCCGGGGCATCGGCCAGGCCTTCCTGTGCCGCGATGTGGAGCGGGCCCAGGTGCTGGCGGTGCTGGAAGACTGGGTGGCGCGGCGATGATCGGCGAGATCGCCCTGATCGTCGTTCTGCTGCTGCTGCTTTATTTCTTCAGCACGGCGGAAACGGCGCTCACCGTGGTGTCGAAACCCCTGATGCATCAGCTTGAGGTGGAGGGCGATCATCGCGCCGGGCTGGTCAACCGCCTGCATCAGCGCAAGGAGCGCATGATCGGCGCCATTCTGCTGGGCAATACCCTGGTGCAGATCCTGGCCTCGGCCATCGCCACCACCGTGGCCCTGAAGGTGGCGGGCGATGTGGGCGTGGCCTACGAAACCGCCATCATGACGGTGATCATCCTGGTGTTCTGCGAGATCCTGCCGAAGACGGTGGCGCTGCATCACGCCAACCGCCTGGCCCCGGTGATCGCCCCGGTGATGCGGGCCATGGTGCTGCTGTTCGGCCCCTTCGTGCAGGGGGTGCAGATGCTGGTCAACGGCCTGTTGCGCCTGTTGGGGCTGCACCCTTCGGCCAATCCCGATCCCGACGCCGCCCTGGCCGAGCTGCGCGGCGCCATCGACATCCATGCCACCGAGGACGAGGCCGGGCACGAACGCAAGATGTTGCGTTCCATCCTCGATCTGGCCGAGGTTGAGGTGGGCGAGATCATGATCCACCGCAAGAACATGGTCATGCTCAACGCCGACCTGCCGGTGGAGGCGGTGATCGAGCAGGCCACCAACGCCGCCTATACCCGGCTGCCGCTGTGGCGCGATCAGCCCGACAATATCGTCGGCGTGCTGCATTCCAAGGAACTGCTGCGGGCCCTGCGCAGCCACGGCGCCGACCCCGAGGCCATCGATCTCTCGGCCCTGGCCAGCCCGCCCTGGTTCATTCCGGAATCCACCTCGCTTCTCGAGCAGTTGCAGGCCTTCCGCAAACGGCGCGAGCATTTCGCCCTGGTGGTGGACGAATACGGCTCGCTGCTGGGGGTGGTGACCCTGGAGGACATCATCGAGGAAATCGTCGGCGATATTTCCGATGAGCACGACGTGCTGGCCGCCGCCGTGCGGCCGCAGGGCGACGGCAGTTACATCGTGGCCGGCGACGCCACCCTGCGCGATCTGGCCCGCGAGTACGACTGGCGCCTGCCCGACGCCGACGCCGCCACCCTGGCCGGCCTGCTGTTGCACGAATCCCGCATCATTCCCGACGTGGGCCAGGTGTTCCTGTTCCACGGCTTCCGGTTCGAGGTGCTGCGCCGCCAGCGCAACCAGATCGCCTCGGTCCGGGTTACCCCGCCCCAGCCCGACCCCGCCGAAGACGGAGCCTGACATGCCGCTTTCCCCGCCCGCTCCCCGCCAGCACATCCATACCCGCGAGGTGCGGGTGGAAGGCTTCCGCCGCGAGGACGGCCTGTGGGATATCGAAGGCCATCTGACGGATGTGAAAAGCTATCCTTTTCCCAACAAGGATCGCGGCGGCGAGATTCCGCCGGGCGAGCCGGTGCACGAGATGTGGGTGCGCCTGACCGTGGACGAGCACTATCTCATCCGCGCCGTCGAGGTGGTGACCGATCATGCCCCCTTCACCCTGTGCGGCGACATCACCCCCGGTTTCTCGGCCCTGGAAGGCTTGAGCCTGGGGCCGGGGTTCCTGAAGGAGCTGCGCGCCCGCTTCAGCGGCGTGCATGGCTGCACCCATATCGTCGAGATGATGGGGCCCATCGCCACCACCGCCTTCCAGACCCTGGCGCCGCTGGTGGGACGCGAACTGCGCGGCCATAAGCGGCCGCGCATCCTCGATACCTGCCACGCCCTCGATTCCCACGGCCCGGTGGTGGCGCGGGAATGGCCCGAATGGTACGAGGGCGGCGATAAGGGATGAGCCGGCGAGGCCGTTCCGCTTTCGGAACGGCCTTAACTGCATGCGAAGTCGGGACGCAAAAACACCAGGCGGGCGGCGCCGTAGCGGCGTTCGTCGGCGATGACGAAGCCGGGCAGGGGCGAGGCGAAGGCCTCGGCCGCCGCCACCTCCACCACCACCAGGGCCTGGGGGGCGATCCAGCCCTGCGCCGCCAGCGCCGTCAGGGCGGCCTGGCCCAGGCCGCTTTTATAGGGCGGGTCCATCAGCACCATATCGCAGGGCTGGCGGGCCGGCGGCGGCCGGGTGGCGTCGGCGCGCAGGATGGCGGCCTCGGCCTCGGCGGCGCCCATCTTGCGGGCGTTGCCGTGAATCACCGCATAGGCGGCGGGATCGTTTTCCATGAAGGTGACATGGGCGGCCCCGCGCGACAGCGCCTCGAACCCCAAGGCGCCCGAACCGGCGAAGGCGTCGAGCAGGCGGGCGCCGCGCAAGGGCGGGGCCTCGCCGTGGGCCAGGATGTTGAACAGGGCTTCACGCACGCGATCGGCGGTGGGGCGGGTGGCGTTGCCGGGCGGGGCCTGCAGCACCCGGCCCTTATGACGGCCGGCGACGATCCGCATGGGGTTTTCCTCCAGTCTCGGGGCCGCTCTTGCGGGCATGGCGGGCGCGGTTGCCGGGGCGGGCGGCGGCCAGCGCCGCCTCGGCCTTTTTCGCCTCGGCGCGGGCCGAGGGGGTGGCCGCTCCCTTGCGGGCCGGGGCGGCGGCGCCGTCGCGGGTGCGGTCCTTGTCCTTGAGCGGCTTGGGGGCCAGCTTGTCGCGGGCGGTGCCCAGCTGTTCCTTCAGCACGCGGGGCGGCACCTCGTCCACCTCGCCGGGCGTGAGCAGGCCCAACTGGAAGGGGCCGTAGGCGATGCGGATCAGGCGGGTCACGGTCCAGCCCAGATAGTCCATCACCCGGCGGATCTCGCGGTTCTTGCCTTCCTTCAGGCTGACGGTCAGCCAGGCGTTGGAGCCCTGCTTGCGGTCGAGCACCGCCTTGATGGGGCCGTAGGCCACGCCGTCGATCTCCAGGCCCTTTTCCAGGCCGGCCAGGGTTTCCGGGCTGGGCTCGCCATGCACGCGCACGCGGTAGCGCCGCACCCAGCCGGTGCTGGGCAGCTCCAGGCGCCGGGCCAGCTCGCCGTCGTTGGTCAAGAGCAGCAGCCCTTCCGAATTGAGATCGAGGCGGCCCACCGAAATCACCCGGGGCATGCCCTCGGGCAGGCGGGCGAACACGGTGTCGCGGCCCTGTTCGTCCTTGTGGCTGGTGACCAGCCCGGCGGGCTTGTGGTAGCGCCACAGCCGGGTGGGCTCGCTGGCCGGCAGCGGTTTGCCGTCCACCACGATCAGGCTGGCCTCGGTGACGGTGACGGCGGGGGAGGTCAGGCGCTTGCCGTCCACCACCACGCGGCCCTCGGCGATCAGGCGTTCGGCGTCGCGGCGGGAACAGAGGCCGGCGCGGGCCAGGCGTTTGGCGATGCGTTCGCCCTTTTCGGGGGCGGCGTCGGGAAGGGTGTCGTCGGGAGTGTCGCTCATGGGCGGCAGGCCTCTATGAAAGCCCGGAACAGGGCGGTGTCGGCGGGGCTGATGGCGTATTCCGGGTGCCACTGCACGCCCAGGCAGAAGCGCCGGGCCGGATCCTCCAGGCCCTCGATGACGCCGTCGGCGGCGCGGGCGTTGATCCGGATGGCCTCGGGCAGGGTGGCCACCGCCTGATGATGGGCGGAGTTGACCGGAATCTCGGCGGCCCCGGCGATGCGGGCCAAAAGGCTGCCGGGAGTCAGGGTCACGCTATGGCCGGGCTCGGTGCGGGGATTGGGCTGTTCGTGCGCCAGGCAGTGGGGCACGGCGTCGGGGATATGCTGGATCAGGGTGCCGCCCAGGGCCACCGCCAGCAGCTGTTCGCCGCCGCAGATGCCGAGGATGGGCAGATCGCGGGCCAGCGCCCCTTGCACCATGGCCAGCTCGAAGGCGGTGCGCCGGCCCTTCAGCTTCACGGTGTCGTGGCGGCTGGTGGCGCCGAACAGGGCGGGGTCGACGTCGAAGGCGCCGCCGGTGATCACCAGGCCGTCGATGCGCTCGAGATAGGCCTCGGCCAGGTCGGGAGTGTGGGGCAGGGGCAGGGGCAGGCCGCCGGCCTGGGCCACGGCGTCGCAATAGTTTTGCCGCAGCGCGTACCAGGGCAGCTTGGAGTAGCCGCCGGGCTCCTCGCTGTCGAGGGTGATGCCGATAAAGGGAATGTTCATGCCGCCACCATAGTGGGCGGCACCGGTCCCGGCAAGCGGGGCCGCTTTTCCAGATGTTTTTTTATCGGCAAGACGGCAACATGCGTCGGTATCGACCGATCATGAGGGGGTAGCAAGAGATGATCCGTTCCGTGGTGGGGGCCGCCCTGGCCCTGCTGATGGCCGCCGCGCCGCTGTCCGTGGCCGCCGCGCAGGAAACGCCGCCGCCGCCGCGCGGCGCGCGCCACTGTCCCGACAACCCGGCCGGCACCTACCGTTTCTTCGAAAAATCCGGCCAGACCGAGCAGGACAAGAGCCGGCTGGAGCAACTGGCGCCTTTGGCCCGCCAGCAGACCTTCCTGTGCATCCTGGCCTTCGATAATCCGGCCCAGTGGCAAACCCGCCGCATGGCGGTGCGCCGGGTCAAATGGGTGCTGGACATCCTCACCGGCAACGGCGTGCCGCGCGATATCATCGGCATCGAGTTCCGCCCGGCCCGCCTCGACCCCGAGGCCATGCGGCAGGTGCAGGTGATTCTCGGCAGGTAGCCGCCGGTGGACTTCATGGAGCAGGCCTTCGCCGAGGCCGAGGCGGCGGCGGCGCGCGGCGAGGTGCCGGTGGGGGCGGTGGTGGTGCGCCAGGGCCGGGTGCTGGCCCGGGCCGGCAACCGCGTCGAGGAAAGCTGCGATCCCACCGCCCATGCCGAACTGCTGGCCCTGCGGGCGGCGTCCGGCCTGCTGGGCTCGCCGCGCCTGCCCGGCTGCGATCTTTACGTTACCCTGGAACCCTGCCCGATGTGCGCGGCGGCCATTTCCTTCGCCCGCATCCGCAGGCTTTATTTCGGCGCCTACGATCCCAAGGGCGGCGGCGTCGATCACGGGCCGCGCCTTTACGATCTGGCCGGGTGCCACCACCGCCCCGAGGTGGCGGGCGGCCTGCAGGAGCGCCGCGCCGCCGCCCTGCTGCGGCTTTTCTTCGCCGGAAAACGCTGATCTCCTTGCAAGAGAATTAGGCAGTGCTAATATAAATGGGACTGCTGTATTTCGAGGACGGAGTGTAAGGATCATGGTCAAGGATTGGATCGGCGTCGCCGGGGATCTCGGGCCCGCCATCGTCAAGCTGCGCGGCGGCATTCCCGATGTGATGAAGGCCTTCAGCCAGATGGATCAGGCGGTGTCGCAGAACGGCGCCCTCGACCCCAAGACCAAGGAACTGATCGCCCTGGCCCTGGGCGTGGCCTCGCGCTGCGACGGCTGCCTGGCCTTCCATGCCAAGGCCTGCGTCAAATACGGCGCCAGCCGCGAGGAAGTGATGGAGATGCTGGGCATGGCCATCTATATGGGCGGCGGCCCCTCGATGATCTATGCCGCCCAGGCCCTGGAGGCCTTCGAACAGTGGCAGGAAAAAGCCGCCAAGTAGACATCGGCGTCGCCAAACCGCCCTCGTCCGGATCGATCCCGGGCGGGGGCGCCCTGCGGCTGGGGCGGGCTGGCTTAACCTCAGTGCCCGGCAATCAGAAGGTGATCATAGCGCAATCCGGCGGAGAAGGGGGCCGAAGACCTTACGCCAAATTGCAGTGATCGGAACCGATCACTGCACCCTCATGCGCCGGGCGGGTTTCTCCGAAACCCTTGGCTTCGCGCCATCAGGCGTGCGTCGCCTTGCTCCTAACCGGCGTCGCGATGAGTCAAACTCATCGCGGCTTGGTATTACGCCACATGCGCCCCATGATCCGTGGGGGCCGTTGTCAGGCGCAGCCCCAGCGCCTTGACCACCTTCAACACGGTTGAAAGCTCTGGCCGCCCCTCTGGCGATAAGGACTTGTAAAGGCTGGCCCGGCCCAGGCCCGCCGCTCTGGCAATGTCGGTCATGCCCTTGGCCCGCGCCACATCGCCCAGCGCCGCCGACACAAGGGCGGGATCGCCGTCCTCGAACGCCGCATCCAGATAGGCGGCAATGTCTTCCGAGGTTTTCAGATGATCTGCCGCATCCCAGGGGCGGGTTTCCGTCTTGCTCATGTCTTGCCTCCTAGAGATCGGCTGCCAGTTCCAGGGCCGTCCGAATGTCCCGGCCTTGAGTTCGTTTGTCGCCGCCGGCCAAAAGCACCACCAGCACTTCACCGCGCTGGAGGAAATAGACCCGATACCCAGGGCCATAATCGATCCGCAGTTCGCTGACACCTTCACCGACCGGCTTCACGTCGCCTGGATTCCCAAGGGACAAGCGGCGGATGCGAACATTGATTCGCGCCTATGCCTGCCGATCCTTCAGCCCGTCGAACCAATCGGAAAAAGCGGCGGTCTGTCGGATTTCGATCATGGGTGTATTGTATCCCATGGGAGACGAAAAGGGGGGCGCATTGTTGCGAGTTATAAGCGATTTTGCGCGTTTCTCGCGCTGGACTGCGCGACTTGATCTGCTTAATTTAAATTAAATTACGGCGACAGTTTACTAAATAGGCCGGGTTCGGCATTCATCGCGATGCTGGTGCCCGGCTTGGGGCCGCGCTTTTGCGGCCTGAGCGGGCGGGCAAAGTCACGCTCCAATTGACGAAGCCAGTCGTCGTGTCCCAACGGACGGCCCGTGGTTTCCGAGCGTCGAAGCGCTGCGTAGGCGGTATCGTCCTCGCTCTCTTGCGTCAGGAACGGGGCGATGTCGCCGATCCGTTCCAGCAGCGGCGCAACCCTCACCAGCCCGTCATCGCGGCCGGAGAGATGCGCCCGGGCGCTGGACCACGGCCAATCTTCGGGCTTCGACACCAGCCGCGCCCGCACCGGATTGAGTGTGACGTAGCGCACCGCCGCCAGCAGATGGGGTTGGTCCATCGCCACCGACCCGAACCGGCCCTGCCACAAATGGCCCGTCCAGCGATGACGGGCGTTGATCGCCCGCGTATAGCGCCGGTGCGTGTCGGCGAAGGTGCGTCGTAAACCGTCGGCATCACCCGGTATCAGGATGACGTGGACATGGTTGGGCATCAGGCAATAGGCCAGGATTTCGGCCCCGGCATTCACCGCCGCCTCGGACAGAAATCCGCGGTAAAGGCGGTAATCATCGTCGGTGAAGAACACCGTCTCGCGGCGGTTGCCGCGCTGGGTGACATGGTGGGGAACACCGGGGACGACGAGGCGAGCGATACGAGACATAATCTGGAGGGTGATCGAACTCTTGAGAAAAGTAAACTGTCACCGTAATTCGAGAAAAGTAAACTGTCACCGTAATTCGAGAAAAGTAAACTGTCACCGTAATATGTCCGTAATATACGGCATTAAACAGTCCTGTCACGCTCATTTTTTGTTGCGATATTTTCCAAGTAATTCAATAGCTTTTTTTGATTTTTCTAAAAATTCTGAGTTTGTTTTTTTCAATATTTCTTTCATCGATTCGTGTACATAGTACGGGGCTGACAAAAATTCTTTGCTTTTGAAATGTTCTATTAAAGCGTTCATCCTTGCCATGTAACCGTAAGCATGGACAACTTCTTCGATAATATGCGCCGGCAATATTGAAATTTTTTCCACATTTGCGTCTAGAGGTGGTGCTTTATATAAAGGTATTGCATAGGAATTTAAAATATCTATAGAGCATTTGTCCACAAATGAATTGAAGCGATCGACAGAAGATGCCTCGCCACTTAGGGAAATTACTCGATTAAGATCGGCGCAAATCGCCTCCGCGAAGTGCATTCTCTCGCGCCTAGCCTCTAAAACTCTGTACAAAATGGTTGATAACTGGCCGAGACCGAATACAATTATTGCTGCGACTGCGGTCCAGCTTATAGTCTGTTCAATATGCATTTTTGCTCCAGAGATAACGTTTGCGAATGCTAAATTATAATCTGAATTACGGCGACAGTAGAGTTACGGCGACAGTTTACCAAATAGGCCGCGATCATGCCCTTGTCAGCGAACCTCAATCGGCGCGGACGGCCGTGCGCTTGCGGTTCTTCGGAGACGATCCTGACAGGGCGCGCTACCAGATCAGCACTTTGGCGGTGGTGGCGGCTTTTTTGGTTTTTTCCTTCTGCTCCTTGAGCTTGTTCATCAGCACCCAGTCGTCCACCTTCATGAAGCGGGGGGCCAGGAACTGGTAGATGCGGCTCAAGGTGTTGTTGATGTGGTAGGAAACGCACACCTCCACCTTGCGCCATTCGTGGATCAGGTCGTCCCAGGCCATCAGCCGCACGTGCAGATCGTCGCGGATGGAGCGGATGAAGCGCACCTGGTTTTCCAGATTGCGCAGCACCGAAAGGATTTCGCCGGTCTGGGCGTCGATCTCCAGGAAGCGGCGCTTGAAGTCCTTGACGGCGATTTCCAGCAGCTTGCGGATCTGGTCGATCATGTCGGCGATGGAGCGTTCGCGGCTGTAGACCTTGCGCAGGCCGTCCACCTTGTTCTGAATATCCAGCACATGGGCGAACTTGTCGCGCAGGGCCTCGATATAGGCCAGCTCGTGCGCCAGCTTCTCCACATAGCCCACCATCTGCTGCTTGTTTTCGCGGCCCAGGCCCAGCCGTTCCGCCGCTTCGCCGAAGGCCTCGTTCACCTTTCTCTTGGTGCCGGGATCATCGGCCAGCTGCATCAGGGCGTCGGGGTCGGTAATCAGGTCGTCCACCCCGGTCAACCAGTTCACCAGCTGCATCGAAACCCGCTGATGGGCGATGCGCTCATGCCGGGGCGATAGCTCCCAGGTGGCTTCGCCGGTGAGGATTTCCTTGGGCAAAGGGTCGCCAAGGCGCAGGGAGCCGACAAATTTCAGGCCGTCGGACAGCAGGTCCAGCATCTGGCGGTCGTGCTCGTCCAGCTTGAATTCGCGGATCAGGCCGGGAAAGGGCAATTGCGCCTGGTTGCTGGCGATGGTAACGCACAGCATGGCCTCGCCGGTGGCGTGGTTGATCTGGAAATGGCAGTCTTCCATCTTGGCGAAGACGGAATGGTGGAATTCCACCACGCTCGGCAGGTCGGCGGGAGGGGCGGCGGACGAAGGCGACGCATTGGAGGCAACGGGCATGGCTCTGCTCCAGAGGGCGGAGAGGCCTCCTCCAAAAGATCGAGAGCCCCCTCCCTATGCAACTACAAAAGCATAAGCCTTTGTTTGAATCCATATTTTTTACAAATGCAGACGGAAAAAGAGAGAGCCATTGTTTCCTTTTGGCAAAACTATTGCGCATCTTGCGCCGCCACATGACAAAAAGGCCGGGGAATTGGTGAAGTCCCCGGCCTTTATCTAAAAAGCGGCAGACTTATTTTTGCAGGGCGCGCCAGGCGATGTCGCGGCGGCAGAAACCCTGCGGCCAGCGGATGCGGTCCACCGCCTGATAGGCGCGGTCGCGGGCCTCGCGCACCGTGGGGGCGATGGCGGTCACCCCCAGCACCCGGCCGCCGGTGGCCAGGATGCGTCCTTCCGCGTCGGCGCGGGTGCCGGCATGCAGCACCGTCACCCCCTCCACCCGGCCGGCCTCGTCCAGGCCCTCGATCACGGTGTCTTTCTGATAGGGGCCGGGATAGCCCTCGGCGGCCATCACCACCACCAGGGCCGGATCGGGGTGCCAGTCCACGGTTTTCCCGGCCAGCTTGCCTTCGGCGGCGGCCAGCAGCAGGTCGACGATGTCGGACTTCAGGCGGGCCATCAGCACCTGGCATTCCGGATCGCCGAAGCGCACGTTGTATTCCAGCAGCTTCACCGCGCCGTGATCGATCATCAGCCCGGCGAACAGCACGCCCTTGTAGGGCTTGCCCTCGGCGGCCATGCCGCGCACGGTGGGCAGCACGCACAGCTCCATGATCTGGCGCTCGATCTCGGGTGTCACCACCGGCGCCGGGGAATAGGCGCCCATGCCGCCGGTATTGGGGCCGGTATCGCCGTCGCCCACCCGCTTGTGATCCTGGGCGGCGGCCAGGGGCAGGGCGGTTTCGCCGTCCACCAGGGCGAAGAAGCTGGCCTCCTCGCCGGCCAGGAACTCCTCGATCACCAGTTCATCGCCGGCGGCGCCGAACACCTTGTCGGCCATCATGGCGTCGACGGCCTCCAGGGCCTCGGCCTCGGTCATGGCCACCACCACGCCCTTGCCGGCGGCCAGGCCGTCGGTCTTGACCACGATGGGGGCGCCCTTGTCGCGGATGAAGGCCTTGGCGGCGTCGGCGTCGGTGAAGCGGCCGTAGGCGGCGGTGGGCACGCCGTATTTGGCCACGATATCCTTCATGAAGCCCTTCGAGCCTTCCAGGGCGGCGGCGGCGGCGCTGGGGCCAAAGGCCTTGATGCCGACGGCGGCCAGGCGGTCGGCCAGGCCCAGCACCAGCGGCGCCTCGGGGCCGATCACCACGAAGTCCACGGCGTTGTCCACGGCGTAGGCGGTCAGGGCCTCCACATCCTCGGCGGCGATGGGCACCAGCGTGGCCATTTGGGCGATGCCGGCATTGCCGGGAGCGCACAAAAGCTCGGTACAGAGCGGCGAGCGGCGAATGGCCCAGCACAGGGCGTGTTCGCGGCCGCCGGAGCCGACCACCAGAATCCTCATGACGCATCTCCAGACGAATAGGACAAGACCGGCGGCGGTTTTAGCACCTTTCCGCCGGAACAGAAAGATTGCCGGGCCGGGCCGGGCCGCTTACTCTGCCGGGCATGACCGACGCCCCCGCCCCCAGCCACAACAGCCCCGAATATTCCGTCAGCGACCTGTCGCAGGCTCTGAAGCGCACGGTCGAGCAGGCCTTCGAGCATGTGCGGGTCAAGGGCGAGATTTCCGGCTTCAAGCGCCATTCCTCCGGCCATCTTTATTTCGCCCTGAAGGATGCCGAGGCGGTGCTGGACGCGGTGTGCTGGCGCGGATCGGCGGCCCGCCTCGCCCTGGCGCCGGAAGACGGCATGGAGGTGGTGGCCACCGGCCGCCTCACCACCTATCCGGGCCGCTCCAAATACCAGATGGTGGTGGAGCGCCTGGAACTGGCCGGGCAGGGCGCGCTGCTGAAACTGTTGGAGGACCGCAAGCGCAAGCTGGCGGCCGAGGGCCTGTTCGACGCCGGGCGCAAGAAGCGCCTGCCCTTCCTGCCCGAGGTGATCGGCGTGGTGACCTCGCCCACCGGGGCGGTGATCCGCGATATTCTGCACCGTCTGGCCGACCGCTTCCCCCGCCGCG
The DNA here is from genome assembly GCA_021782815.1 of Pseudomonadota bacterium. GTDB lineage: Bacteria > Pseudomonadota > Alphaproteobacteria > Rhodospirillales > Magnetospirillaceae > JAJZGK01. The sequence continues at coordinate 49,084 of JAJXUO010000010.1, read as the reverse complement.
TGCTGTTGTGGCCGGTGGCGGTGCAGGGCGAGGGCGCGGCGGCGCAGGTGGCGGCCGCCATCGACGGCTTCAACGCCATCGCCCCCGGCGGCCCGGTGCCGCGCCCCGATGTGCTGATCGTGGCGCGCGGCGGCGGCAGTCTCGAGGATCTGTGGCCCTTCAACGAGGAGGTGGTGGCGCGCGCCGCCGCCGCCTCGGCCATTCCGCTGATTTCGGCGGTGGGGCACGAAACCGACACCACCCTCATCGATTACGCCGCCGATCTGCGCGCCCCCACCCCCACGGGAGCGGCGGAAATGGTGGTGCCGGTGCGGCGCGACCTCATGGTGCAGGTGCTGGACCGCGGGCGGCGCCTTTTGGCCGCCACCGGCCGCCTGCTGGACGAGCGGGCCCTGCGCCTGGAGGGGCTGGGGCGCGGACTGCCCGAACCCGGCCGCCGGGTGCAGGAACTGCAGCAGGGCCTGGACGACCGGGGCGAGCGGCTGCGCAACGCCCTGCCCAATCTGTTGCACCGCCGCCGCGCCCAGCTGGAGCAGTTGGCGGCGCGTCTGCCCAGCCCGCGCCAGCAACTGGCCGAGAAGCGCCACGGCCTGGAAACCCGCGTTACCCGGCTGGAGGCGGCCATGAAGGCGTCGCGGGCCGCCGAGGCGGCGCGGCTGGAACGGGCCGGTCTGGATGTGGCGCAACGGGGGCAGCGCCTGACGGCGGCCCTGCCCCGGCTTTTGGAGCAACGGCGCCAGCGCCTGGAGCGGGCGGCGGCGCTGCTGGAGAGCTATTCCTACGAACAGGTGCTGAAACGCGGCTTCGCCCTGGTGCGCGATGCCGACGGCGAGGCGGTGACCACGGCCGACGCCGCGCAAGGCGGCGCCCGCTGGACGCTGACCTTCCAGGGCGGCGGCCATGTGGGGGTGACGGTGGACGGCGCGGTTCCGCCCCCGGCCGCCAAACCGCGCCCGGCCCCGCGCAAGACGCGCGGCGACGATGCCCGCCAAGGCAACCTGTTGTAGCCGGGGATGAAAACGCCATTGGAACCGGCGCAGCCGGTGACTAGCCCGTTGAGGGCGCCGGAACGGCCGGAGATGCCCTTGGGCATCGGAGGGTAAGTGAGGACAAGCCAAGGCGGGCGAAGACCGCCGCCCGGCGCCTGAGGGACATATAGAAAAGCCCGGAACCGGCGCAGCCGGTGACTAGCGCTTTCTAGCGCGCCGGAACGGCCGGAGATGCCCTTGGGCATCGGAGGGTAAGTGAGGACAAGCCAAGGCGGGCGGAGCCCGACGCCCGGCGCTTGAGGGGCGGCAAAGACACCGGACGGAGCGCATCGCGCCCCGTCCAGAAACCCTGTGGTTTTCGTCTTTGTCCCGGTGTAAACAAGGGCCATGATGACCGACGCTCAAACGCCCCTTCTTGCCGTTGTGGTGCCCGTGAAGAACGAGGCCGACAACGTTCTGCCGTTGATCGGCGAAATCGTGACCGCTCTTGACGGCCGCATGCCCTTTGAAATCGTTTATGTGGACGATGGCTCCGACGACGCCACCCCCGCCCGCCTGCGCGAGGCCGGGAGCCGCACCCCCATGCTGCGGGTGGTGCGGCACCGGAAAAGCTGCGGCCAGAGCCAGGCGGTGGCCACCGGCGTCAAGGCGGCCGTGGCCCCCCTCATCGCCACCCTGGACGGCGACGGCCAGAACGATCCCGCCGACATTCCGGCCATGGTGGAGCGGTTGCTGGCGGAGCCGGAGGACAGCCGTTCGCTGCTGCTGGTGGCCGGGCACCGGCAGAAGCGCCAGGATGACGGCATCCGCCTGCTGTCGTCGCGCATCGCCAACAAGATCCGCGCCGGTCTGCTGAAGGATGATACCCCGGACAGCGGCTGCGGCCTCAAGGTGCTGACGCGCGAGGCTTTCCTCGACATGCCGCGCTTCAATCACATGCACCGCTTTTTGCCGGCGTTGATGATCCGGCGCGGCGGCCGCGTGGTCTCGGTGCGGGTCAATCACCGCCCGCGCGAGCGCGGCCAGTCGAAATACGGGGTGTGGAACCGCCTGTGGGTGGGCATCGTCGATCTGTTCGGGGTGATGTGGCTGCAGGCCCGCGCCAGCGTGCCGGAGATCGAGCATTCCGAGGGCCGCTCATGAGCGGCGCCCCGCTGGGGGGCGTCAAGCCGCGCCTGCTGCTGAAGGGGCTGGTGATGATCGCCAGCCTGGCGGCGGTGGGCTATGGGCTGAAAATATCCGGCCTGGGGGGAATCCTCACCCAGGGCTGGGTGGACAGCCAGATCAAGGGGCACGGCCTGGCCGGGATTCTGCTGTTCGTCGGGCTGGGCAGCGGCCTGATCGCCATCGGCGTGCCGCGCCAGGCGGTGAGCTTCCTCGGCGGCTACGCCTTCGGTCTGTTGCAGGGGCTGGCCCTGGCCAGCGCGGCCACCCTGCTGGGCTGCATGCTGTGTTTTTTCTATGCCCGGCTGCTGGGGCGCGAGCTGGTGCTGCACCAGTTTGCCGGCAAGGTGCGGCGCATCGATGATTTTCTCAAGGACAACCCCCTGTCCATGGCGGTGCTCATCCGTTTTCTGCCGGTGGGCAGCAATCTTTTCACCAATCTGATGGCCGGGGTGTCGTCGGTGCCGCCGCTGCCGTTCTTCGCCGGTTCGCTGCTGGGCTATCTGCCGCAAACCCTGGTGTTCGTGCTGCTGGGCACCGGCGTGCAGGTGGATCCGCTGCTGCGCATCGGCGCCAGCGTGGCGCTGTTCCTGGTTTCGGCGGTGATGGGGGTGGTGCTCTACCGCCGCCTGCGCCACGGCCACAGCCTGGACGGCGCTCTCGACGCCGAGATCGGGGAGTAGAGCCTTTTCCGCTCTGCCGCGGTCAGTTGACCGCCAGCAGCGGGCGGGCGAACAGCCCGGCGATCTCGTCCGGGGGCACGGCGCGGCTGATGAGATAGCCCTGGATTTCGTCGCAACCGGCCTCCTTCAGGGCGGCCACCTGGGCCGGGCGCTCCACGCCTTCGGCCACGGCGGTGATGCCCAGGGCATGGGCCAGGCGCACGATGGCGGTCACCAGATCGCGGTCGGCGAAGGCCTGGCCCAGGCCGTCGACGAAGCCCTGATCCACCTTTACCGCCTGGATGGGCAGATGGCTGAGCGACACCAGGCTCGACGGGCTGCTGCCGAAATCATCGAGCACCAGGCGCAGGCCGCAGGCGTAAAGGGCGCGCAGCACCCGCCCGGTTTCGGCCGGATGATCGATCAGGGCCCGCTCGGTCAGTTCCAGTTCCAGCAGGTCCGGCGGCAGGCCGCTTTCGGCCAGGATGGCGGCGACGGTGGGCGGGAAAGTCGGGTCCACCACCTGCTGCGGCGACAGATTGACCGCCAGGCGCACCGGCGGCAGGCCGTGATCCAGCCAGGCCCGGCCCTGGCGGCAGGCGGTGCGTAAGATCCATTCCCCCAGGGCGGGCATCAGGCCCAGGCGCTCGGCCAGGGGGATGAAATCGCCGGGCGGCACTTCGCCGCGTTCGGGATGGGTCCAGCGCACCAGGGCCTCCACGCCGGAGACGTCGCCGCTGGTCATGTCCACCTTCACCTGATAGGCCAGATGAAACTCGCCGCGCGCCAGGGCCTGACGCAGGCTGTGCTCGGCCGACAGCCGTTCCGTGGCGCGGTTGTTGCTGCTGGCGGAGTAAAGATGGAAGCGGTTGCGCCCCACCTCCTTCGATTGGTACATGGCCTGATCGGCGCATTTCAGCAGGCCGTCCGGGGTGGTGGCATCCTCGGGATAGAGGGCGATGCCGATGCTGGTGGTGACGTGCAGGCTGTGGCCGGCGGCGGGGATGGGGTGCTGCATGGCCTCGATCAGCCGTTCTGCCAGGCGGGCGGCATCGGCCGGTTCCTGCAAGGTGGGCAGCAGAATGGCGAATTCGTCGCCCCCCAGGCGGGCCACGGTGTCGCCTTCGCGCAGGCAGTCCTGCAGGCGTTGGGCCACGCAGACCAGCACCATGTCGCCCACATCATGGCCCAGGCTGTCGTTGATGCGCTTGAAAAGATCGAGATCGAGGAACATCACCGCCATCTGGCCGTTGTGGCGATGCGCCGCCGCGATGCCCTGTTCCAGCCGGTCGTGGAACAGGCGGCGGTTGGGCAGCTGGGTCAGGCTGTCGGAATAGGCCAGACTGCGCACCCGCTCCTCGTCGTTCTTCTTCTCGGTGATGTCGCTGAAGGTGCCGGCATATTTGGTGATATGGCCGTTATGGTCGCGGATGGTGTTGATGGTCAGCCACTCGGCGTAGATCTCGCCGTTCTTGCGGCGGTTCCACACCTCGCCCATCCAGTAGCCGCTGCCGCGCAGGGTCTGCCACATGCTGTCGTAGAAATCGGCATCGTGCAGGCCCGATTGCAGCAGGCGGGGATTGCGGCCCAGAATCTCCTCGGCGCCGTAGCCGGTCAGCCGGGTGAAGGCGGGATTGACATAGTCCACCAGCCCGGCCTCGTTGACGATCATCACGCCGTCCAGCGAGGCCTCGATAACCTGGCGCGCCAGGTTGAGGTCGCGGCGCGAGCGCACCAGGGCCTCGTCGCGCTCGCGCAGGGCGGCGTTGATCTGCACGGCATATTCATATTGCAGGATCGACAGAATGTCGGAGAAGGACAGCAACCCCAGAAAGGCGCCGTTCTCCTCGCGCACCGCCAGATGACGGAAGCCGTACTGGGTGAAGAGATCGCGCGCCGACAGCAGGGTGAAATTGGGCGGTACCGCCACCACCGGGCGGCTGGCGGCCTCGCCCACCGTGCCCTGGCGGCGCTCGGCGACCATGCGCACCACGTCGCGTTCGGTGACGATGCCGGCGCCGTCCCAGGCCGGGCTGGTGACGATGGCCGCCTCGCAGTTTTCCGCGCGCATGCGGCGCACGGCCTCGGCCAGCGGCAGCGCCGCGTCGATCTGCACCAGGGCTTGCGACATCACCGAGCGCACGTCGCGGAAGGTGAGGTAATGCTCGACCCCGTGATTGAGAATGACGTCGGTCTGCGACAGCATGCCCAGCGGGGCGTCGTCGTCGTCCACCACCAGGAGATGACGGATTTTATCGCGCTTGAAGCGCAGCCCGGCCTCGCTCACCAGGGTGTCGCGGCCGATGGATTTGATCTGGCGCGACATCACCCGGGACAGGGGGGTGTCGAAGACGCCGTCGGCGGAGATGTCGAGTTTCAGGGCGTCGCGCTCGGTCCAGATGCCGGTGGCGCGGCCGTTCTCCACCACCACCACCGAGCTGCAGCGGTGCGCCCGCATCAAACCCGCCGCCTCGGTCACGCTGACATCGGGGGCGCACTGCACCAGCCGTTTGCTGAGAATGTCACCGACCGAACGGGCCGGAGCGTCCGTCTGCACGGGATGATCGAGGGCGACAGGCAAGGAACCGCGCTTTCACTGGGTCGGCCCTGAACGGGAAGGGCGACGCGATGTGGGGAGGATTTCCACCGGAAAGTGTTTCATACCCGCCCTGGCGACTCAATCTGTAATAACGGCTGCGACAAAGGATATATGAAAAGTTTTCCTATGTGACTGTTTTTACGCCGAATGAGGGAATGTTAAATATCGCTTATAATTTTCCTGAGCATCGCCAGGGTCTCGGCGATCTGGTTGGGCAGCTTTTCGGCATTGGCGGCGGCTTCGTCGAGATGGCCGTCGCGCAGGGCCTGTTCCACCGCCAGGCATAGGGCGTGCAGGCTGCCGAGGCCCAGCACGCCGCTGGCGCCTTTCAGGCTGTGCGCCGCCTCCTGGCGGGATTTCAAGTCGCGGGTGGGGTCCAGCAGGGTTTGCAGCAACGGGCGGCTGGACAGTTCGTAATCGCCGAGAATCGAGGCGACGGCCGGGTCGCCCAGCTGCTCGCGCAAGGTATGGAACAGGGCCAGCGAGCCTTCCGCCTGCGGCGGCGGCGGGACGACGAGGGGGGCGTCGGGGCGGTCCCGCCGGCGGGAATGGCGTTCCACCAGGGTGATCAGATGCTCGGGCTGGAAGGGTTTGCTTAAAACCTCCTCCATCCCGGCGTCCAGGCAGGCCTGACGATGTTCGCGGAAGGCGGCCGCCGTCAGGGCGATGATGGGGATGCGGCCCTTGGGCGGCGGCATGGCGCGAATGCGGCGGGTGGCCTCCAGCCCGTCCATGTTGGGCATGTGCATGTCCATCAGAACCAGGTCGAAGGTGCCGCGCTCCATGGCCTCCACCGCCTCCAGGCCATCCATCGCCACCACCACGCGATGGCCGCGCTTGGCCAGGATGCCCACCACCACCCGCTGGTTGACCGGGCTGTCCTCGGCCAGAAGGATATCGAGGGGGCGGGCCGGCTGGTCGAGGAAGGGCAGGGGCGGGGTGGTGCCCGGCGCCGGGGCGGCGCTGGGACGGGCGCCGATGGCCAGCCCCAGGGTGAACCAGAAGGCGCTGCCCCGGCCCGGCTCCGAATCGCAATCGATGCTGCCGCCCTGCAGATCGATGATCTTCTTGCAGATGGCCAGCCCCAGACCGGTGCCGCCGAAGCGGCGCGAAATGGAGGAATCGGCCTGGGTGAACGAGCGGAACAACGAGCGGCGCGCCTCTTCGGAAATGCCGATGCCGGTATCGCTGACGGTGAAGCGCAGGGTGACGGCGGCGGTGTGCGCGCCGTCCATCAGGCGGGGCTCCACCTCCACCTTGAGATCCACCCCGCCGGTTTCGGTGAATTTGATGGCGTTGCCCAGAAGGTTCAGCAGCACCTGGCGCAGGCGGATGGGATCGCCGCGCACATAAGGCGGGGCCAGGGCGGAAATATGGGAGCGCAGCGCGATGCCCTTTTCCTGGGCGCGCGGCCGCATCAACGAGATCACGCCCTCGACGGCGGCATGCAGCGAGAAATCCTCCACGACGAACTCCAGGCTGCCGGCCTCCAGCTTGGAGAAATCCAGAATATCGTTCAGCACCGTCATCAGCGATTCGCCGGACGAGAGCACGGTGCGCAGCTGATCGCGCTGGAATTCCGCCAGCGGGCTGTCGAGGATGAGGCGGGTCATGCCGAGGATGCCGTTCATGGGCGTGCGGATCTCATGGCTCATCACCGCCAGGAATTCCGATTTGGCCTGACTGGCGGCCTCGGCCTGATGGCGGGCCGCCTCCAGTTCGGCGGTATGGGCGTCGAAGCGGTCCAGCATGTCGTTATAGGCGGCGATGACCTCGCCGATCTCGTCCTGCGAGCGCCAGTCCAGCCGCTGGTTGCCGGCGCGGATGGCGGCCAGCAGCTTTTCCAGCGGTTTGCCGATGATGATGCGGTGCGCCGCCAGCGCCGTGATCACGGTGACCAGCACCAGGCCGACGAACATGGAGATGCCGGTCAGGATATCGACGCGGATGGTGCGGTTGATGGGGGCGCGGCGAAACAGCACCTGCAGACGGCCCACCACCTGGCCGGCATAGACCACGTCCTGTTCCAGGCGGTCGGGGGTGTCGATCTCGGAGCAGCCGGAGCGCGGCCAGGCATAGTCGGACTGGGTGGCCAGCTCGGTGACCTCGACGCAGGAGATTTCGTCATATTCCGACAGGGAATTGACGATGGACTGGATGGAGACGGCGTTCAGGCTCCAGAGGGGCTCGGCCAGGGCGGTGGCGGTGCTGCGGGCCAGATGCCGGGCCTCGTTCTGCAGATCGTGGGTCAGCTCGAAATAGATTTCCTTCACCAGCAGGGCCGAAATGCCGATGGTGAACAGCGTGACCATGGGAATGACGAACAAGAGGAACTTGAACGCCAGATGGCTGGCCGGACGGGTGGTACGCTCGGATCTCGCTGGGTCCCCCATGGTCCGCCCATCCCTCCCGGTTGCGGAAAACAGGTCTGCATCCAGTGATAGCATGTCTGGAGGCCGCCGCGAAGGAGCGCGTGACTGCTCCGGGAAAGAGCATGGAAAGGGTTGGGGGGAATGAGGACCTCTGCTAAACTCGCGCCGGTTTTCAAAAACTCATCCGTATCAGGGTATGATGAAGAACGAACAGCAGCCGACGCCGCAGGAACAGGAACAGATTGAAGCCGGGATGCGAACGGTCAATCTCATGTTGTTGGTCTTGGGGGGCGGGGTCATACTTGGCATTCTTTACGGTCTGACCAAGTTCGTGATGCTTATTGTAGAGGCGCCGTGACGATGGCGAACTGACCGGAAGGGCGTCTTCCGGCCGGGCGGGGGTGGGAGTGGGCATGGACCATGGCTGAGATCCAGCCGTCCGATGTGGCGTTCATATCGCAGTTTCTGCTGGCCCGTTCCGGGCTGGTGGTCAATGCCGAGAAAAGCTACCTGTTGGAAAGCCGTTTGGGGCCGCTGGCCCGCAAACAGGGGATCGCGGGGATTTCCGCCCTGATCGCCCGTTTGCGCGGCGGCGACCGCGCTCTGGAACAGATGGTGGTGGAAGCCATGACCACCAACGAATCCTTCTTTTTCCGCGATACCCGTCCCTTCGATCATTTCCGCGACAAAACCCTGCCGGCCCTGTTGGCGGCGCGGTCGGCGACGCGGCGTCTGCGCATCTGGTGCGCCGCCGCCTCCACCGGGCAGGAGCCCTATTCCCTGGCGATCATTCTCAAGGAATGCGAGGCGCAGTGGCGCGGCTGGCAGATCGAGATCATCGCCACCGATATCTCGCGCGAGGTGCTGGAGCGGGCGCGGGCCGGGCGCTATTCCCAGTTCGAAGTGCAGCGCGGCCTGCCGATCCAGCTATTGCTGAAATATTTCAAGAAGAGCGACGATCTGTGGCAGATCGATCCGGCGTTGCGGGCCATGGTGCAATACAAGGAATGGAACCTGTTGCAGGATCCCCGGCCCCTGGGCGGCTTCGATGTGGTGTTCTGCCGCAACGTGCTGATCTATTTCGATCCGCCCACCAAGGAAAAGGTGCTGGACGGGGTGGTGCGGCAGATGCCGCGGGACGGCTATCTCTATCTGGGCGGCTCGGAAACCGTGATCGGCATGCAGGCCCGCCTGGCCGCCAGCCCGGAGCAACGGGGGGTTTACCGCCCGGCTTGAGGGGGCTCGGGGTGGGGCTCTTGCGCGAAGAGGGCGCTCATGTAGGGCGAATAGGCGCGGTCCTGCTCCAGGATATGGAAGTAAAGCCAATCCTGCAGGAAGGCCAGCAGCTCGTTGCCCATCCGGGTGCCGTTCTGCACGCGGGCCTGAATGTCTTCCACCTGGCGGCGCAAGGTGCGGTGCACCTCCTTGTGCTGGTCGAGGCCGGGGTACCCGGCCTTGGCCATCAGGTCCTCCTCGCGGGCGAAATGAAAGCGGGTATAGTCCACCAGGGTGTCGAGCACCGGGGTGACGGTGCTGTCCGGATTGCCGTTGACGAAGGCTTCGTGCAACTGGTCGATCAGATCCACCAGAATGCGGTGGTCGTGATCGATGACGTCGACGCCCATGCTGAATTTGTCGTTCCACGAGAAAAACGACACCGGGATCCTCCTTGGCGGTGGTGGTCTGGCCGGCGGCCATGATGACATGTCCGTCCCGGTGAGGGAAGGGTGCGCGTTTTCCCGGGGCAGGGTGTATTGCCGCCGCACCTGAGGACCGCTACCTTGAGAGCAGTGCGCCATCGTGCGAGGGAGGGCCCCATGGGCAAGGGACAAGAGGTTCTCGACCGCCGGGTCTACGGGGTCGACGAGGTGATCTTCAAGGAGGGCGAGGTCGGACGGCGCTGCGCCTATCTGGTGCAGTCCGGCAAGGTGGAGATCAGCAAAACCTCGGGTCAGGGCGAGGTGACCATTCTCGGCCATATCACCGAGGGCGGCATTTTCGGCGAAATGGCCCTGATCGACAATCAGACCCGCATGGCCATGGCCCGCGCCATCGAGCCCACGGCGGTGGTGATCATCACCGAGGCGGTGTTCGAGGAAAAGCTGCGCAAGGCCGATCCCTTCATCCGGGCTCTGCTCAACATCTTCGTGCGCAATATCCGCGATACCACGCAACGCTTGGTGAACCGGCCCTGATGCGCAGGGCTACAGCGTCGAGAAGGTGCCGTCCTCTTCGTTCAGGCGCTGCAGTTCGGCGGTCTCCACCTCGAAATAAAGGCCGTGCAGGCGCAGGCTGCCGTCTTTCAGCGCCGACTGGATCCAGGGGAAGGAGCGCAGGTTGGCCAGCGAGGTCTTCAGGATTTCGTGTTCGCATAAGCGCTGCAGCATGGCCGGAGGCTGATCGCCGGCGGTGCGGATCACGTGATCGCGGGCCGGTTCGGCGATGCGCATCCAGGGGCCGATGAAATCGCCCTCGTGCGCGCCCATCAGGGCGCGGATGCCGCCGCAACGGGCGTGCCCCATCACCACGATATGCGGCACCTTCAGGGCCCGCACCGCGAATTCGATGGCGGCGCTGGTGGAGTGGTGGTTGTCGTCGGGAGAATAGGGCGGCACCAGATTGGCGACATTGCGCAACGAGAAGATCTCGCCCGGCGCCGCATTGAAAATGAGGCCGGGGTCGACACGGGAATCGCAGCAGGAAATCACCATGGCCTTGGGGGACTGACCCTGGGCCAGTTCCTTGAAAATATCGCGGTTATGCGGGAAATATCCGGTGCGGAACTGACGGTAGCCTTCAAGCAAGCTGTCCATGGTGGTGTCCTCTATTGGAGCATGGGCGTCGGTGCCGCCCAGACCCGGAGTTCCTGCTCCGGTGCAAAGGGCGCCGGGGTTGCGTATATCAACGATTGCCGCTTTGGGCAACCCGGTCCGTATCCCTGACCCATTTTCGGCGGGTTGGCAAGAAAAGAGGCGGGGTGCATGGCAGGGCTGCGGAAGAGCCGGGAAAAGCCGGCGCAGTATCCAGGCGCGGGGCGGCCCGGGATTGTCTGCCTGGGATTGTGCGGCGCGAAAGAAGCCTCTCCGCCACAACCAGGGTGTCGGCTTTTTTGATTTAGAATAGTCTTATAAAAAGTCCGGTTTACGGCGAGCCCGGGAGGGCCGCCACCGGCACCTGATAGACCTCTATGCCGGTGGGCGGCGTGTTGCCGGGCAGGGGCTGGGTGTAGCAGGTGGTGCCGGCCAGATCGTGATAGCAGTAGCTGATCCGGGTGATGGTGACCGGTTTGGTGGGGTTGGGGCGGCAATAGTCCTCGCCCTTCATGGCGCGGATGGTGGAGCAGTCCTGCCCCGAAATCCACGAGACCAGATGGTCGTCGATGGTTTTGCCGGTATTGATGACGCTGACGCCGTCAAGGATCAGAAAGGTTTGTCCGGCGGAAAACGGCGAGCCCAGGGCGTGGGTGACGCCGTTGAGGCCGTTGACCTCGCCGGCGGCCTTTTCGCCGGTCCAACGCACGGCGCCGCAGCCCGTCAGCAGCAGCAGAAGGGGGAGAAACGCCAAGCGGGAGAGGGGCGGTCGTGACGCCATGCGGGTTTCACCCAGGACAAATCTTAACTCATCCCCTTATACTCCGCTTCTGGTTAAGAGTTCGTCAACAGAAGGGGCGCGGTCATGGCGGTGGAAACTCCGGTTTGCGATTTCGGCTGGCGGGCTCCGGCCTTCCGGCTGCGCGGCGTCGATGGCCGGGAGTACGGTCTGGAGGACGTGCGCGGTCCCAAGGGGACGCTGGTGATGTTCCTGTGCAACCACTGCCCCTATGTGCAGGCGGTGGCGGAGCGGCTGGTGCGCGACGTGGCGGCCCTGCAGGCCGAGGGGATCGGCGCCGTGGCCATCATGAGCAACGACACCGAGGCCTACCCCGAGGACTCTTTCGACAAGATGAAACTGTTCGCGGCCCGGTACGGCTTCACCTTTCCCTATCTCATCGATCCCACCCAGGCGGTGGCGCGGGCCTATGATGCGGTCTGCACGCCGGATTTCTTCGGTTTCGACGCCGCCCTCGGCCTGCAATACCGGGGGCGCCTCGATGCCTCGCGCCGCGAGGCCGGGCCGCCCGACGCCCGCCGCGAGCTTTACGAGGCCATGCTGGCCGTGGCCGCCGGCGGTCCCGGTCCGGCCGAACAGATCCCCAGCATGGGCTGTTCGATCAAATGGCGGCAATGATGCCGTTCAGAGCGTGTTTGCCTTGTTGTTGCGGGAAGGCTATGGTGGCGGCTTCCCTTGGCAAGGAGTGCGTGTAAGGTGAGCGCCAACGATTACGATCCCGCGGGTGATCTGCTGATTCAGGAAGTGGACGAGGATCTGCGCCGTGAACAGTACGAGAAACTGTGGAAGCTCTACGGCCATTGGGTCATCGCCGCGGCGGTGCTGATCGTCGCCATCGTGGCGGGCAGCCAGGGGTGGCAGGCGTGGCAGACCAAGCAGCGCCATGCGGAGCAGGCCGCGATGACGCGGGCGCAGATGCAGGCGCAGCAGGGCAAGATCCAGGATGCCATCGCCGCCTATACCACGCTGGCCGCCAACGGCAGCGACGGCATCGCCGTCGAGGCGCAAAGCCGCCGCGCCGAACTGCTGCTGCAAAGCGGCGACCGCATGGGCGCCATTTCCGCCTATGATCTGTTGTCCAAGGCGCCGGTGCCCGATCTCTACCGCGAACTTGCCGTCATCAAGGGCGGCCTGCTGGCGCTGGATGCCGGCAATACCACCTTGTTCGCCGCCCGTCTGGCCGCCCTGGCCGCGGGCACCGGTCCCTGGCACAGCCAGGCGCTGGAGCTGGAGGCCATGACCGCCCTGCAGGGCGGCGACCGCGCCAAGGCCGTGCAGATTTACAAGTCGCTGGCCGACGACGCCCGCGCTCCGGAAGGGCAGCGGGCCCGCGCCGCCGAAATGCTGGCGGCGCTGTCGGCGCCGTCCGCCGCCCCCGCCGCCGCCAAGGTCAAGGGCTAGGGAGATCCCCGTTTCATGATGCGTCGTCTTCTTCTCGTCATCACCGCTTGCGGCCTGCTGGCCGCGTGCGGCAGCGATAGCTGGTTCGGCGGCAACGATGCCAAGCCGCTGCCGGGTAAACGGATTTCCGTGCTCGATCGCACCAGCACCCTGGAAGCCGATCCCTCGGCCACGGAGCCCATCGTGCTGCCGCCGCCGGACAAGGTGCCCGACTGGCCGCAGGCCGGGGGCTTCCCGCCCCATGCCATGTATCACCTGGCCCTGCGCGAACATATTCGGAAGGTATGGTCGGCCGACGTCGGCGACGGGGCGTCGAAGCGGCGCGCCTTCATCACCGCCCCGGTGGTGTGGCATGGCGTGGTCTATGCCATGGACGCGAAGTCGCAGCTTTCGGCCTTCCGTCTCAAGGACGGCGACGAGCTGTGGGACAAGGATCTGACGCCCGAGGATGTGGACAACGGCTCCTTCGGCGGCGGTCTGGCGGTGGATAACGGCGTGCTCTACGCCACCACCAGCTATGCCCAGCTGGTAGCGCTGGACATCAAGGCCAAGGGCAAGGAACTGTGGCGCATCCAGCTGCCGGCGCCGGTGCGCGGCGCGCCCACCGTGCGGGCCGGGCGCGTGCTGGCGATCACCGTCGATAACGAAACCCACGCCTATTCCGCCGCCGACGGCCACGAGCTGTGGCATCACGAGGGCATGAGCGAGGGCGCCTCCCTGGTGGGCGGCACCAGCCCGGCGGTGGACGGCAATTCCGTGGTGGTGGCCTACAGTTCGGGCGAAGTCTATTCCCTGCGGATCGAGAACGGCACGCCCATGTGGAACGACGGCGTGGCCAGCATGCGCCGCACCGATCAGGTGGGCACCCTGACCGATATCCGCGGCCTGCCGGTGATCGCCGACGGCCGTGTTTATGTGGCCGGCAACAGCGACATGACCGCCGCCATCGACCTGCGCAGCGGTCGCCGGGTGTGGGAACGGGAAATCGGCTCGCAGCAGACGCCGTGGGTGGCCGGGGACTTCCTGTTCATGGTGACCAACGCCCCCGATCTCATCTGCATCCAGGCCTCCACCGGCCAGGTGCGCTGGGTGACGCCGCTGCAGAAATGGGTGGACCCCGAGGACAAGTCGGACTATCTGAGCTGGACCGGCCCGGTTCTGGCCTCCAACCGCCTGGTGGTGGTGTCGTCGGCCGGCCAGGCCGTGGCGGTGTCGCCTTATACCGGCAAGGTGCTGGGGTCGGTGGACTTGCCCGACGGCGTCACCATCGCCCCCATCGTGGCCGACGGCACGCTGCTGTTCGTGACCTCCGCCGGCGACCTGGTGGCCTACCGCTGATCCTTCTGACTTTATCTTTAAGAGTGTTTGCGTTCATGTCTGGGAAAAACCCGCCTTTCCGGGTCGCCATCGTCGGACGGCCCAATGTGGGCAAGTCCACCCTGTTCAACCGGCTGGTGGGGCGGCGGCTGGCCATCGTCCACGATATGCCGGGTGTCACCCGCGACCGGCGCGAGGCGGCCGGCGGCATTTCCGACATGGACTTCATGGTGATCGATACCGCCGGCCTGGAGGACGCCTTCGACGCCTCGGTGGAAGGGCGCATGCGCCAGCAGACCGAGACGGCCATCGGCGACGCTCATGTGGTGCTGTTCCTGATCGATGCCCGCGCCGGGGTGACGCCGCTGGACTCCTTCTTCGCCGACCATCTGCGCAAGGTGAAAACCCCGGTGCTTTTGTGCGCCAACAAGTGCGAGGGCAAGGCCGGCGCCCCCGGCCTCTACGAATCCTACGCCCTGGGGCTGGGCGATCCGGTGCCGCTCTCGGCCGAGCATGGCGAAGGTCTCGACGGGCTTTACGAGGCCCTGCTGCCCTTCGCCCGCCGTCACGGCGGCCTGGCCCTGCCCGAGGACGAGGGAACCGCCGTCTCCGCCGGCGCGGCCGAGGCCGACGAGCCGGAGGACGGCGACGTGCGCGCCGAAGAGGAGCGGGCCGAGGAGGCCCGGCCGCTCAATCTGGCGGTGGTGGGGCGGCCCAATGTGGGCAAGTCCACCCTGGTCAATCGCCTGCTGGGCGAGGACAGGCTGCTGACCGGGCCCGAGGCCGGACTGACCCGCGACGCCATCACCGTGGAATGGTCCTATAAGGGGCGGGTCATCCGCCTGGTGGATACCGCCGGGCTGCGCCGCCGGGCCAATATCAGCGACCAGGTGGAAAAACTGTCCACCGCCAACACCATCGAGGCCTTGCGCATGGCCCATGTGGTGGTGCTGGTGCTCGATGCCAACGCCGTGCTCGACAAGCAGGATCTGACCATCGCCCGCCTGGCGTTGGACGAGGGCCGGGCCCTGGTCATCGCCGTCAATAAATGGGATGCCGCCGAAAACCGTTCCGAGGCCATGCAGCGCCTGAAGGACCGGCTGGAAACCTCGCTGCCGCAGGTGCGCGGCGTGCCCACGGTGACCCTGTCGGCGCTGCAGGGGCGCGGGCTCGATGCCCTGATGGACGCGGTTCTCGATATTTACGGCATCTGGAACAAGCGGGTGTCCACCAACCGGCTCAACCGCTGGCTGGAGGAAATGACCGAGCGCCATCCGCCGCCGGCGGTGACCGGCGGGCGGCGCATCCGCCTGCGCTACATGACCCAGGTGCGCACCAGGCCCCCCAGCTTCGCGGTGTTCACCCAGCGCGCCGACGAATTGCCCGACAGCTACGTGCGCTATCTGGTGAACGGCCTGCGCGACAGTTTCGATCTGCCCGGGGTGCCGATCCGCTTCGGCCTGCGCAAGCGCAAGAACCCCTACGCCGACGAGGATTGATCAGCCCGTTTCCAGGCTGAAAAAGGCGTTGATGCGTCCGATCCACTGCAGCACCAGCGACTGACGCGGTTCGTCGTCGGCGGGGCGGGCGTTTTCCAGTTTCGGGGCGTTCCTCAGTTGGCGGTTGGCCAGAACCTGCCCCAGATGGCGCACCAGATCGGGCCGCGATTGCAGGAGCGGCGCCAGAGCCGGGCGGCTCAGTTCCAGCGCCAGGCCGGACAGGCTGGCGGTGATGGTGGCGCTGCGCGGCTCGCCGGTCAGCAGCGACATTTCGCCGAAGACCTGGCCGGGCTGAATCTCGCCCACCACGGTTTCCCGCCCGCCGTTCCCGGCGATGGAGACCCGCAGCAGCCCTTCTTTCAGGATGAACAGGGAATCTCCCGGTTGCCCCTGACGCACCACCACCTCGCCGACGGCCAGGGGGCGGTGCGTCAGCTGGGCGCAGAGTTGGGACAGTTCGGCGTCGTCCAGGCCGTCGAACAGGTCGAGGGCGGCCAGAAAGGCGCGGTCGCCGACGGCGGCGGCGGGATCGGCCGGCTGCAGCATCCGCGTCGGCACGCTGATGCCGGCCAGGCGCAGATTGCGCAGCAGGGTGGCGGTCACGCGGTAGCGCAGGGCTTCGGCCTGTCCGGCATCGGGCACATGGAAGCGCAGCTGCCAGGTGATGCCCTGCGCGGTAAAATCGCGGATCTGCAGGTCGGGCGGTTGCGGCAGGCGGGCGATGGCCTCCTGCTGGCGGGCGGCGCCCAGCAACAACCGTTCGGCCTGCTCCACCGGCAGGTGGGCGGGCAGGGTGATGGTGATGCTGTCCTGATAGCGGCTGTCGGGCAGGCTGAAATTGCGGAAAGGCTGGGTCATCAGATGGGTGTTGGGGATCACCACCACCACATCCGAGGTGGTGATCAGGCGGGTGGCCCGCCAGTTCACCTCCAGCACCCGGCCCACATCGCCCCCCACTTCGATCCAGTCCCCCACCTTCACCGGCAGCGACAAGCCGGTGGCCAGATCGGAAATCATGTTTTTCAAGGCGAAGCCCACCACCGCCACCATCAGGCCCGAGGTGGTGACCAGGCTGCCCAGCGGCACGTGAAACAGGCTGCCGGCCAGGATGATGGCGGTCAGGGTCCAGATCAGGAGGGCGATGACCTGGCGCATCAGCCGTGGCGGCGGCGCGCCCAGATGGCGGGCGATGGCGAATTGGGCCAGACGGATGGCGAAGGCGGCGGCGGCGGCGGTGGCCAGCAGCGCCGGCAGATCCTCGTCGGCCAGGCCGCCCTGGGCCACGTTCAGATGCAGGGCGGCTGGCAGCGGCGCCAGACGCAGGCCCAACGCCGTCAGGGCCAGGACGGCGGGGGTCAGCAGATTGCGCCAGTGCAGCGGGTGGCCCGGAGCGGCGGGCATGGCCTCAGTTCCGTTCGACCGGGCCGAGAACCCAGCCATACTGGTGGTGCGACAGCATCATGGGAATGCCTTTTCCGGCGCCCCAGGCGCCCCGGGTCAGGCGGACATGGGCGTTGTCGGTCCAAGTTTCGATGGTGAAAACGCTATCGTCGTCGGCCGAGGCCATTTGCTGGAACACCAGCCGGGGATGGGCGCCGGTCAGCGACCATAATTCCAGGCGGTTGGGCGCGCTCCATTGCAGATCGGGCAGGGCGTCCACCGCCAGTTTGCCGTCGGGTGAGAAGCGCGGCACGCCCATCAGTTCGGTCATGTGTCCGTCGGCGGCGCTGATCAGCAGGGTGGAGGCCGCCTCGTCCCAATGTTCCTGCACCAGATGGAACCGGCCGTCCGGGCTGGTGCCGGCATAGGCGAAGCTGTGGAAGATTTGCGGCGGGCAGGGCAGCTGGCCGCACAGGAGATCGTCCGACAGGGCCAGGCGGCGGCCGTCGGCCAGGGTCAGGATCAATTGGTCGGCCTCGCGCCGCACCCGGCCCTTCTGGGCGGCCAGCAGCGGCTCTTCGGCCCGGGCGCGTTCCTTGCCGATGCCGGCCAGCCAGCGGGTCAGTCCCTCGTCGTGCACGGCGGGGGGCGGCACGGCGGGAAGCGGCAGGGGGCCCTGGGCCAACGGTTCGGTATGGGCCGGATCCAGCAGGGTGGGATCCTCGTCGAAGGGCAGCAGCGCGGCCTGGCCGCCGTTATCGAGGAGATAACCGCCCAGCCGGGCGTTCCAGCCGCGGAAGCGGTAGCGCTCGACGAGATTGGGCGGGCAGGCCAGATCGCCGCAGCGGCTGCGGTCGGTCAGGGTCAGCTCGGCGCCGCCGTGCAGTTTCATCGACAGGGCCGGTCCCTGGCGCCGCACCAGTCCGCGGGCGGCGGCGATGGCGGCGCGTTCGGCCGGGGTGGCGCCGCCGTCATCGGCGGCGGGCGGCCGCTGCACGGTGATGTAGGTGGCGGCCGAGGCTCCGGCGAAGGTGGCGAGGAGAAAGGCGGTCAGAACGAGCTTGCGGCGTATCATGGATCAATCCGGGGATGCGGAAGAGGGCAGTCTATCATCACATCCGTGATCAAACTGTGACTTTATGGCGGGGGGAAGCCGCCGGTCTGGCGCAGGGCCTCGCCCAGAACCATGGCGGCGGCCATGGCCAGATTGAGCGAGCGGCTGCCGGGGCGCATGGGAATACGCAGGCGGACATCGGCGGCGGCGTGCACGGGCTCGGGCACCCCGGAGCTTTCCCGGCCCAGCAGCAGAATGTCGTCGGGGCGGAAGGCGTGTTCGAGATGGCTGGTCTCGGCCCGGGTGGACAGCAGCACCAGGCGGCCTTTCAGACCGTCGGCGCGGGCGGCCTGAAAGGCCTCCCAGGAGCGGTGGCGGGTCATCTCGGCCAGATCGAGGTAATCCATGCCGGCGCGCCGCAGCTTGCGGTCGTCGAACAGGAAGCCGCAGGGCTCGATGATGTCCACCGGGCAGCCCAGGCAGGCTCCCAGGCGCAACAGCGATCCGGCATTTTGGGGGATGTCGGGCTGGAATAAGGAAATTCTCATCAAATAAGGGTGCGCGAAAGCATCGGCAAGGGCAATCCCACACTTTTCAAACGGTGGGAATTGTTTTATATGCGTCGAGGCTTCTGTTCGCGTCGTTAGGCGCGAACCGTTGGGTTCTGCGCTTATACGCAGGATTCGATGTCTTCCGCTAGCGAAGCGAAAGTGCGCCTCCCCTGGCGCAAACAAGAGGAAAAACAATGGCTGAGACGTCAACCTCCCCCCTGGCGTCGCCCCCCGAGGGCGAAACCCGCCGGGACTTTCTGCTCTATGCGACGACGGCTGTCGGCGTTGCGGGCACCGCTATGGCCATCTGGCCATTCATCGACAGTATGAACCCGGCCGCCGACGTGCTGGCGCTGTCCAGCACCGAAGTGGACATTTCCCACGTCGCCGTGGGTCAGTCCATCACCGTGACCTGGCGCGGCAAGCCGGTGTTCATCCGTCACCGCACCCCCGCCGAGATCGCCGCCGCCGAGGCCGTGAAGGTTTCCGACCTGCGTGACCCGGAGACCGACGCCTCCCGCGTGCAGAAGCCGGAATGGCTGATCGTCATTGGTATCTGCACCCATCTGGGCTGCGTGCCGCTGGGCCAGAAGCCCGCCGACCCGCGTGGCGAGTTCGGTGGCTGGTTCTGCCCCTGCCACGGTTCGCAGTACGACACCTCCGGCCGTATCCGCAAGGGTCCGGCGCCGTTGAACCTGGCGGTTCCGCCGTACAAGTTCCTGACCCCCACGTCGATCCGGATCGGCTAGGAGCCCCCCTGATGAGTGGATATAAATTCGAAAACAAGGCGGTGCAGTGGTTCGACGACCGGCTGCCCCTCTTCACCGTGCTGCGTCACAGCACCACCGATTATCCCACCCCGCGCAACCTGAACTACTGGTGGAACTTCGGGTCGCTGGCACTGATGATGCTGGTGATCATGATCCTCACCGGCGTGTTCCTGGTGATGAACTACACCCCGAACGCCGCCCTGGCCTTCGATTCCGTCGAGCGCATCATGCGCGACGTGAATTACGGCTGGCTGATCCGCTACATGCACGCCAACGGCGCCTCGATGTTCTTCATCGTGGTCTACATCCACATCTTCCGCGGTCTCTACTACGGCTCCTACAAGGCCCCGCGCGAAGTGCTGTGGTGGCTGGGCCTGGTGATCTATCTGCTGATGATGGCCACCGCCTTCATGGGCTACGTGCTGCCCTGGGGCCAGATGTCCTTCTGGGGCGCCACCGTGATCACCAACCTGTTCTCGGCCTTCCCGGTGGTGGGCGACTATATCGTCACCCTGCTGTGGGGCGGCTTCTCGGTGGCCAACCCCACCCTGAACCGGTTCTTCTCGCTGCATTACCTGCTGCCGTTCCTGATCTTCGCCGTGGTGTTCCTGCATCTGGTGGCGCTGCACACCGTCAAGAGCAACAACCCGCTGGGCATCGAGATGAAGGGGCCGCAGGATTCCATCCCGTTCCACCCCTATTACACCATCAAGGATCTCTACGGCGTGGGCGTGTTCCTGATCGTCTACCTGGCCTTCGTGTTCTTCGCCCCGAACTTCTTCGGTGAGCCGGACAACTACATTCCCGCCAATCCGATGGTCACCCCGCCGCACATCGTGCCGGAATGGTACTACCTGCCGTTCTACGCCATCCTGCGCTCCATCCCCAACAAGCTGGCCGGCGTCATCGCCATGTTCTCGGCCATTCTGATCCTGTTCTTCCTGCCCTGGATCGACAGCTCCAAGGTGAAGTCGGCCAAGTTCCGTCCGATCTTCAAGCAGGTGTTCTGGATCTTCGTGCTGGACACCATCCTGCTGGGCTATGTGGGCAGCCAGCCTCCGGGCGGTCCCCTGGTCCTCATCGGCCAGATCGCCACGGCGGTCTACTTCCTGTTCTTCCCGTTCCTGTACCTGCTGGGCAAGATCGAGAAGCCGCGTGCCTTGCCGCAAAGCATCAGCGCTGCGGTTCTGAAGTCGGAGAAGGCGTAATGCGTAAGTTCCTTCTGTCCACCATCGCGGCGGGTTTGCTGGCCGCCGCGACTCCGGCCCTGGCCCACGAAGGCCCGGCGCTGGACAACCAGGTCTGGTCCTGGCAGGGCGTGTTCGGTCATTACGACAAGGCCCAGCTGCGCCGCGGCTGGCAGGTCTATCACGACATCTGCTCCAACTGCCACTCGATGAACCTGGTGGCCTATCGCAACCTGGCCTATCTCGGTTTCACCGCCGATCAGGTCAAGGCCTTCGCCGCCGAAAAGCAGGTGACCGACGGCCCGAACGATCAGGGCGAGATGTATCAGCGTCCGGCCCGTCCGTCGGATCATTTCGTGCCGCCGTTCCCCAACGAGCAAGCGGCCCGCGTCGCCAACAACGGCGCTCTGCCGCCTGATCTGTCGCTGATGGTCAAAGCCCGTCACGGTGGTCCGGACTATGTCTATTCCCTCCTGACCGGCTTCACCGATCCGCCCGCGGGTCACGTGGTGCCGGACGGCATGTACTACAACCGCGCCTTCAACGGCGGCAACATCGGCATGCCCCCGCCCATCGCGGACGATGCCGTGACCTATGCCGACGGCACCAAGGCCACCAAGCAGCAGATCGCCAAGGACGTGGTCTCGTTCCTGAACTGGGCCGCCGAGCCGGAGCTCGACCAGCGTCATGCGCTGGGCGTGAAGGTGATCGGGTTCCTGATCGTGCTCACCGCCATGTTCTATGCGCTGAAGCGCAAGATCTGGGCCGACGTGCACTGATCGGATCTGTTCCGTTCCGTTGCGGAAAGGGCCGGGCTGGCGACAGCCCGGCCTTTTCTTTTGCTCCGGCTTGCGATAAGCCAGATCCTTCAGTGCGCAGACAAAGGGGTCCGGTCATGACGGAAGCGGTTTTGGGGGTTATCGGCGGCAGCGGCGTCTATCAGATCGACGGCCTGACCAACACCGCCTGGCGCACGGTGGACAGTCCGTTCGGGGCGCCGTCCGACCAGTTGCTGTTCGGCGAGCTGGACGGACAAAAGCTGGTGTTCCTGCCGCGCCACGGCCGCGGCCACCGCATCCCCCCGTCGGAGCTCAACTACCGCGCCAATATCGACGCCCTGAAGCGGGCCGGCTGCACCGAGATCATTTCGGTGTCGGCGGTGGGCTCGCTGAAGGAGGATCTGGCGCCGGGCACCTTCGTCATCGTCGACCAGTTCATCGACCGCAGTTTCGCCCGCGCCAAAAGCTTCTTCGGCAGCGGCCTGGTGGCCCATGTCGGGATGGGCGATCCGGTGTGCGCCCGCCTGGGCGACGCCCTGGAGGCGGCGGCGGCCGAATGCGCCATTCCGGCGCGGCGCGGCGGCACCTATCTGGTGATGGAGGGGCCGCAGTTCTCCACCAAGGCCGAAAGCGCCCTCTACCGGCAGTGGGGCTGCGACGTCATCGGCATGACCAACATGCCCGAGGCCAAACTGGCGCGCGAGGCCGAGCTTTGCTACGCCACCGTGGCCATGGTCACCGATTACGACTGCTGGCACCCCGAGCACGACCATGTGACGGTGGACGCCATCGTCAAGGTGCTGCTGGACAATGCCGACAAGGCCCGCGCCCTGGTGCGCGCCGTGGCCCCGCGTCTGCGCCACCGCGACGGCGCCTGCCCCAAGGGCTGCCACCATGCCCTGGAACATGCCATCATCACCGCGCCCGAGGCCCGCGATCCGGCCATGCTGGCCAAGCTGGACGCCGTGGCCGGACGGGTTCTGAAAGGCTGAGGTCATGAAGATCAACGGCACTCCCACCCGCACCCTGTGGCTGGCCGCCGACGGCGAGACGGTGGAGATCATCGACCAGACCCGGCTGCCCCACGATTTCGTGGTGGTGGCGCTGACCGGGCTGGAGGCGGCCGAGGCCGCCATCCGCGACATGTGGGTGCGCGGCGCCCCGCTGATCGGCGCCACCGCCGCCTTCGGCATGGCCCTGGCCCTGCGCGACGATCAGAGCGACGCCCGCCTGGAGGAGGCCTATGGCCGCCTTTACGCCACCCGCCCCACGGCGGTCAATCTGCGTTGGGCCCTCGACGATCTGAAAGCCCTGCTGGCGCCGCTGCCGCCCGCCCAGCGCAAGGCGGCGGCCTATGCCCGCGCCCAGGCCATCGCCGACGAGGACGTGGCGATGAACGAGGCCCTGGGCCGGCACGGCCTGGCGGTGATCGCCGCCCTGTGGGCCGAAAAACGGGCCCAGGGGGCGGAGCGGCTGAATATTCTCACCCATTGCAACGCCGGCTGGCTGGCCACGGTGGATTGGGGCACGGCCCTGGCCCCGGTGTACAAGGCCTTCGAGGCGGGGATTCCGCTGCATGTGTGGGTGGACGAAACCCGGCCGCGCAACCAGGGCGCCAGTCTGACGGCGCGGGAACTGAACTGGCAGGGCGTGCCGCATACGGTGATCGTCGATAATGCCGGCGGCCATCTGATGCAGCACGGTCTGGTGGATCTGTGCATCGTCGGCACCGACCGCACCACCGCCGAGGGTGATGTCTGCAACAAGATCGGCACCTATCTGAAGGCGCTGGCGGCGCGGGACAACGGCGTGCCCTTCTATGTGGCCCTGCCCGGCCCCACCATCGACTGGACCCTGGCCGACGGTGTGGCCGACATTCCCATCGAGACGCGCGATGCCGCCGAGGTTACCCATATCGCCGGACGCGCCGCCGATGGCGGCATGGTCACGGTGCAGCTGACCCCCGACGGCAGCCCGGCCGTCAATTACGCCTTCGACGTCACCCCGGCCCGGCTGGTCACCGGCCTCATCACCGAACGGGGGGTGTGCCCGGCCTCGCGCGCCGGTCTCGTCTCCCTTTACCCAGAGCATGGCTGATCATGAAAGATACCCGTTACGTCCGCTCTACCCGCCACCGCCTGGCCATCATCGATTCCCTGCTGAAGCTGGAACGGATGGGGCTGAACAAGGGCATGGCCGGCAATGTCAGCGTCCGTTGGGACGAGGGCTTTCTCGTCACGCCCTCGGGCATGGCGGCGGGCAAGGTGCATCCCGAGGATATCGTGCGCATGAGCCTGGAGGGCGAGGCCGAAGGGCGGCGCGCGCCCTCGTCGGAATGGCGCTTCCACCGCGATATCTACGCCAGCCGGCCGGATGTGGGGGCGGTGGTGCACTGCCATGCCCCGTTCTGCGTGGCCCTGGCGGTGCTGCATAAGGATATTCCCCCCTACCACTACATGGTGGCCAAGGCCGGCGGCAAGGATATCCGCTGCGCCCCTTACGCCACCTACGGCACCCAGACCCTGTCGGACCACGCCCTGGCGGCCCTGCGGGACCGTACCGCCTGCCTGCTGGCCAATCACGGCATGATCGCCTGCGGCAAAACCCTGGAGGAGGCGCTGACCCTGGCGGTGGAGGTGGAGGAACTGGCGGAAGGCTACTGGCGGGCCTTGCAGATCGGCCAGCCGGTGCTGCTGGACGATGCCGAGATGGCGCGGGTGCTGGAAAAGTTCCGCTCCTACGGCGTCAACGCCCAGAAGGGGTGAGACACATGGCGCAGACCGCTCCCCGTCTCGACGGCTTGATCCTGGCCGTGGCCGACAGGGCCGCCGCCGCCGCCCTGTTCGCCCGCCTGGGCTTTACGGTGACGGAGCATCCGGACTTCGGTGAAATCCTCTTCGCCGAGGGCCGTCTGCTGCTGGTGACGGCAGCCGATGGCGGAAACCGGCTGGCGGCGGTGGATCTGGCCGCCGCCGATCCCGCCCTGGTGGCCGCCGCGCTGGCCGTCGCCGGGGTCGGCCCCGGCCCGGCCCGGCCCGGCCCCGACGGCGCCCCCCGCTTCGAGCTGCCGGCCGAGGCGGCGCCCGGTCTCTTCGCCCGGCTGTCGGCGCGGCGCGGCGCGGCGCCCGGGGCGGCGCACGCCAACGGCGTGACCGGCCTCGCCTCGCTGACGGTGCTGCTGGAACGGCCCGAGGAGGCCATGCCGGCCTACGACCGTCTGTTCGGCGCCTTCGCCGCCACCCCCACCGACGATATGGTGACGGTGCATGGCGGCGGTCCGCTGCTGTTCCTGGTGAACGAGGACGGTTTCGACCATCTGCACGCCAATCTCACCGTCCGCCTGCCCAAGCCTCCGGCCCTGGCGGCGGCGGCGTTCGCCGTGCCCGATCTCGAGGCCGTGGCGGCGCTGTTGAGGGCGGCGGGCTTCACGCCGCGCCGGGCCGGGCCCACCCTGTCGCTGGCCGATGGCGATCTGCCGGGGCTGGGGCTGGAATTCGTGCAGGCTTAAGGGAAGGGCGGATCATGCGCCATCGCGGTTCCTCCGACTATCCGGCGCCGCCGGACGGCCGCCGCCATGATCTGCAAACGCTGAAATCCCTGGCCCCCTATCTGTGGCCGCGCGAGGCCGGTTTGCGGGCGCGGGTGGTGGGGGCCCTCGTGTTCCTGCTGGCCAACAAGCTGCTGGGCGTTTATGTGCCGGTGCTGTTCCGCGATGCCGTCAACAGCCTGTCGCTGGCGCCGGGCCAGCTGGCGGTGGCGGTGCCGGTGGGGCTGCTGCTGGCCTATGGCGCCGCCCGGGTGCTGGCGCAGTTGAGCGGAGAACTGCGCGACGTGCTGTTCGCCCGCGTCGCCCAGCGGGCCATGCGCACGGTGGCGCTGCGGGTGTTCCGCCATCTGCACGGCCTGTCGCTGCGCTTTCACCTCGATCGCCAGACCGGCGGCCTCAACCGCGGCATCGAGCGGGGCTGCCGCGGCATCGAGTTCCTGTTGTCCTTCATGCTGTTCAACATCCTGCCCACCCTTTTGGAGGTGGTGCTGGTGTGCGGCCTGCTGTGGCGGCTCTATGACGGCCGCTTCGCCCTGATCACCTTCGTCACCATCACCCTTTACGCCGGTCTCACCGTGCTCATTACCGACTGGCGCACCAAATTCCTGCGCCAGGCCAACCAATCGGATCAGGACGCCAACACCAAGGCGGTGGACAGCCTGGTGAATTTCGAGACGGTCAAATATTTCGGCAACGAGGCGCACGAGGCCGAGCGTTACGACGTGAGCCTGCGCCAGTACGAGGAATCCTCGGTCAAGGTCAAGATCACCGTTTCCATGCTGAACATGGGCCAGGGCGTGGTCATCGCCCTTGGCGCCACCCTGATCATGCTGCTGGCCGGGCGCGAGGTGGCGCAGGGGCGCATGCGGGTGGGCGACTTCGTGCTGGTCAACACCTACCTGCTGCAGCTTTATCTGCAGATGAACGCCCTGGGCTTCGTCTACCGCGAGATCAAGCGGTCGCTGATCGATATGGAGGCCATGTTCGCCCTGCTGCGGGAGAACCGCGAGGTGGCCGACCCCATGGGCGCGCCGCCGCTGATGGTGCGGGGCGGCGAGGTGGTGTTCGAGCATGTCTCGTTCGGCTACGGGCCCGAGCGGACCATCCTGCACGATGTAAGCTTCACGGTGCCGGCGGGCAAGACCCTGGCCGTGGTGGGGCCCTCGGGCGCCGGCAAGAGCACGCTGTCGCGGCTGCTGTTCCGGTTCTACGACGTCTCGGCGGGCCGCATCCTCATCGATGGCCAGGATATCCGCAGCCGGACCCAGGACAGCGTGCGCGCCGCCATCGGCATCGTGCCGCAGGATACGGTGCTGTTCAACGACAGCATCGGCTACAACATCGCCTACGGCAGGCCCGAGGCCGGTGCCGACGCGGTGGAGCGGGCCGCGCGTCTGGCCCAGGTTCATGCCTTCGTGCAGAGCCTGCCCGAAGGCTACGACACCCGGGTGGGCGAGCGCGGGCTGAAGCTGTCGGGCGGCGAAAAGCAGCGGGTGGCCATCGCCCGTACCATTTTGAAAGATCCGGCCATCCTGCTGTTCGACGAGGCCACCTCGGCGCTCGATA
This sequence comes from Pseudomonadota bacterium, assembly GCA_021782815.1. GTDB lineage: Bacteria > Pseudomonadota > Alphaproteobacteria > Rhodospirillales > Magnetospirillaceae > JAJZGK01. Next base: position 22,638 of record JAJXUO010000010.1, on the reverse strand, counting down.
CCCATACCGAACGGGAAATCCAGCAGTCGCTGCGCGCGGTGTCGGAGAACCGCACCACCCTGATCATCGCCCACCGCCTGTCCACGGTGGTGGAGGCCGACGAGATCCTGGTGCTGGAGCAGGGCCGCATCGTGGAACGGGGCCGCCATCGCGATCTTTTGGCCCTGGGCGGACGCTATGCCGGCATGTGGGCGAAACAGCAGGAAGCGGCGCAGCTGCAGCGCGAGTTGCAGGCCATTGAAACGGGAAGCGGCGCAGCCGCTGACTGGCGCGTTGAGCGCCCCGCAGCGACGACGGAGCGCGAGCGGAGGAGGGAAGCGGAGGACAGCCAAGCGGCCCGGAGGGACGCGCCCGGCGTTTGAGGGACAAGAATTTGGAAGCGGCGCAGCCGCTGACTGGCGCGTTGAGCGCCCCGCAGCGACGACGGAGCGCGAGCGGAGGAGGGAAGCGGAGGATAGCCAAGCGGCCCGGAGGGACGCGCCCGGCGTTTGAGGGACATATCATAAGAAACTGGAAGGCCTGGGGGAAACTGGGTAGCATCCCGGCAACGGGAGACGTTGCCGCCGATGTTCAAGTTTCTGGGAAAGGCCCTGGCCGGATTGCTGCTGACCGACGATGCCCGCAAGGCGGTGCGTCAGGGCGGCGGGGTTGCGCCCGCCAAGGGGAAGGCCGTCGCCAAGGCGCCTAAGCCTAAGGCCGGGAGCAAGGACCAGGTTATCAGCGAGGCCCGCGAGCAGGCCAAGGGCCTGCTGACCGAGGAACGGGCCGAGCTAATCCGCCAGGCCATGAAGGTCCGGGCGGCCAAGCAGACCATTCTGGCCGATCTGTCCGACGAGGACCGCGCCAAGCTGGTGGCCGCCGCCATGAAGGCCCTGCTGAACGAGGGCCGCGACAAAAAAGGGTAAGCTCAGGTGTACGAGAACAGCAAGACATTGGCCCAGGGCGTTCTGGCCGGGCAGCGGCGGGCGGTGGCCCGCGCCATTACCCTGATCGAATCCACCCGGGCCGATCACCGCGCCGCCGCCGACGCGCTGCTGGAGGAACTGCTGCCCCATACCGGCAGGTCGGTGCGGGTGGGCATTTCCGGGGTGCCGGGGGTGGGAAAATCCACCTTCATCGAAAGTTTCGGGCTTTACGTCATCGGCCAGGGGCATCGCATGGCGGTGCTGGCGGTGGATCCCTCCAGCCCGCGCTCGGGCGGCTCGATCCTGGGGGACAAAACCCGCATGGAGGAGCTGTCGCGCGATGAGCGGGCCTTCATCCGCCCCTCGCCCTCGGGCTGCACCCTGGGCGGCGTGGCCCGGCGCACCCGCGAGGCCATGCTGGTGTGCGAGGCGGCGGGCTTCGACGTCATCGTGGTGGAAACCGTGGGGGTGGGCCAGTCGGAAACGGCGGTGGCCGACATGGTGGACATGTTCCTGCTGCTGCTGGTGCCGGGGGGCGGCGACGAACTGCAGGGCATCAAGAAGGGCATCGTGGAAATCGCCGACGCCATCGTGGTCAACAAGGCCGACGGCGATCTGGCCGCCGCCGCCCAGCGCGCCGCCCGCGACTATCAGAACGCCTTGCATTTGCTGCGACCGGCCAGCAGCCATTGGACGGTGCCGGTGCTGCGCACCTCGGCGGCGACGCGCATGGGCATCGATACGGTGTGGGAGACGGTGGAGAAATACCGCGCGGTCATGGGCGCGGCCGGGGAAATCGCCGAGCGCCGCACCCGGCAGGCCCAGGCCTGGATGTGGAACGAGGTGGCGGAAAATCTGATGGCCCGCTTCCGCGCCGACCCGCGCGTGCAGGCGGCGCTGGCCCCCACCGAGGCCCGCGTGGCGGCGGGCGGCATGACGCCGACGGCGGCGGCGCAATTTTTGCTACAGGCCCTGCTCGACAGCGCGAGTGTTCCGCGTTAGAACGGTTAAGGACGGACCGGGAAGGAGAGGTGATGTTCTCGCCACAGGAAGAGGACCTGCTCAAGCGTGAATTGGTCGGACTGTTCGGGCACATCAACAAGATGCGTCGCGAACTGGCCGCCTTGCAGGTACCCACCGCCAGTGGCGAAGTCTTCGCCTCCATGGCCGATACCTTGGCCGATATCGTCGAAAATACCGAGGTGGCCAGCAACACCATCCTCAACAGTATGGAAGGCATCGAGGAGGATCTGGGCGAACTGCGCGCCAAGGGCGATCCGGCCGTCGACGCCGTGTGCGACCGCATTACCGAACGCTCCAACGCCGTGTTCGAGGCCTGCTCCTTTCAGGATCTCACCGGCCAGCGCATTACCCGCGTCGTCACCTCGCTGCAGTTCATCGAAGAGAAGGTGAACTCCATGGTGCGCATGTGGGGCCGCGACGAATTGGCCAAGGTGGTCGAGGAAGTGACGCGGGAAACCCAGGGCGCGGCGGAAAAGGTGGACGAGGACAAGGCGCTCCTGCACGGCCCGCAAAGCGCCAAGGAGGCCATCTCCCAGGCCGACGTGGACAAGATGTTCAGCCAGGACGATATCGACAAGCTGTTCGGCTGACCCGCAAGGATCAGTTGCGGTCTTCCGCCTGCCCCATGACCCCGGCGGCCATGCCGATGCCGCCGAAGGTGATGATGAGGCCGAAGAACAGCAGCACGATGGGCAGAATGCCGTCGTCGCTGCGCAGGGCCATGGTGCGCAAATGGCCCACATCGAGATACATCAGCAGCCCGCCGAACAGCACTCCGCCGAACATGCCGTAGAGCAGGTGGTTCAGCAGAAAGCGGATGGCGTCTTTCTCATGGCGTTTCAGGGGCATGGCCGTGATCCGTGGACTGATCGTCATCTTCCACGCGGGCGCCCAGGGCCCGGGCCATGGCGGCCACTTCGGCGGTCACGGCGGCGACCAGAGCGGCATCGGTGCCGCGTGTGACGATCACTGTACCGTAACCGCTGTCGCGGGTGAAGGGGTAGCTGCCGATTTCCACCTCGGGGTGGCGGTCCTGGATGGCGGCCAGGGGGGCCGCGATGCCGCCTTCGCCCACATGCAGGGTGACCGAACGCGACACCATGCTGGCACCGCCCCGGAGACCGCCCTTGAGGCCGTCGAACATGGCCTGCATGATGCGCGGCACCCCGGCCATGACATAGACATTGCCGATGTGGAAGCCCGGCGCGGCGCTGACCGGATTGTCGATCAGGGCGGCGCCTTCGGGGATATTGGCCATGCGCAGGCGGGCTTCGTTGAGATTTTCCGGCTTGATGACCTTTTTCAGCAGGGCCACGGCGCGGGGATCCTGCCGCAGCGGCACCCCGAAGGCCTTGGCCACGCAGTCCGAGGTGATGTCGTCGTGGGTGGGGCCGATGCCGCCGGTGGTGAAGACGTAATCGTAGCGGGCGCGCAAGGCGTTGACGGTGGCGATGATCTCGGTCTCGTCGTCGGGGATGACCCGCACCTCCTTCAGGCGCACCCCCACCTCGTTCAGCCCCAGGGCGAGAAATTGCAGATTGGCATCCTGCGTCCGGCCCGAGAGAACCTCGTTGCCGATGATGATCAGCGCCGCGCGCACGTCCGTGGTCATATCCGCCTCCCTGTTGGGAGGGCTAGCATAAGGGGCGAAGCGATTCCGGCAAAGCCGGAATCGCGTAAAGCCCAGCGGCGCCTGAGCGCCAAGGGCCGTTCTAAAGCCAGTCGCGCAACTGTGCCACCAGGGGGATATCGGCGGGGGGCATGGGGTAATCGCCCAGGCGGGGGGCGCGCACCCAGGTCAGGGTCTGGCCTTCCCGCCCTTCCGGCGTGCCCCGCCACTGGCGGCAGGCGAACAGCGGCATCAGGAGGTGGAAATGGTCGTAATCGTGCGAGGCGAAGGCCATGGGGGCCAGGCAGGATTCCCCCACGTCGATGCCCAGTTCCTCGCGCAGTTCGCGCACCAGGGCCTGTTCCGGGGTTTCCCCCGCCTCCAGCTTGCCGCCGGGAAATTCCCAGAATCCGGCCATGCTTTTGCCGTCGGGGCGGCGGGCCAGCAGCACCCGGCCGTCGAGGTCGATCAGGGCGACGGCGACCACCAGAAGGTGCGGCCGGGCGGCGCGCCGGGCCTGCCAGTCGGCGCGGTTCAGGCTTAAGACCTCAAGATCGGTGCAGCGGTTGCGGGCCGGCATGTCGGTGCGCCGCACGCCCTCGAAGGTCAGCCCGGCCTTTTCCAGCACCCGGCGCGAGGCGGGATTTTCCGGCAGTACCGCCGCCCACACCGTTTCGACGCCGAAGGCGTCGAACAGCATGCGCAGACAGCGGCGCACCGCCTCGGTGGCGTAGCCCCGGCCCCAGGCGGCGCGGCCGATCCAATAGCCGATTTCCGCCGTGCCCTCGCCCAGGGTGGCGCCGACGCAGCCCACCAGGGCGCCGCTCAGGCGTTCCTCCACGGCAAAGACCAGGGCGCGGCCCTGCTGCATGTCGGCGGTGATCTTGGCGATGAAATCGTCGGCCACGTGCTGGGGGTAGGGAAAGGGAATCACCGAGGTGAAACGGACCATTTCCCAATCGTCGAGCAGGCGGGTGACGGCGGCGGCATCCTCGGGCAGAAAGCGGCGCAGACGCAGGCGCGCCGTGTCCAGCGGCGCGCCGTGCCAACCCCGGTCCGCGGCCAGGCAGCCGCCGGCCTCAGCTCCGGTAGGATCCATTGATGTCGATATAGGCGTGGGTCAGATCGCAGGTCCATACCGTGGCCCGGCCCTTGCCGACCCCCACATCCACCTCGATCAGGATATTTTGCCCCTTCATGTGAGCGGCCACCGGGGTTTCGTCGTAGCCGGGGGCGGCCAGGCCGTTCAGGGCCACCTGCACGCCGCCCATCTTGATGGACAGCCTGTCGCGGTCGGCCTTCTCGCCGGCCTTGCCGATGGCGGCCACCACGCGGCCCCAGTTGGCGTCCTCGCCGGAGATGGCGGTCTTGACCAGGGGCGAATTGGCGATGGCCATGCCGATGGTGCGGGCGGCGCGCTTGCCGGCGGCGCCGCTCACGCGGATTTCCACGAACTTCGAGGCGCCCTCGCCGTCCTTCACCACCAGCTGGGCCATTTCCAGCAGGAGCGAGTCCAGGGCCTTGCGGAAGCCCTTGAGGGCGGGGTCCTTGGCCGACTTGATGCGCTCATGCCGCGCCGCCTGGGTGGCGAACAGCATCAGGGTGTCGCTGGTGGAGGTGTCGGAATCCACGGTGATGCAGTTGAAGGAGCGGTCGGTGCCCCGGCTCAGCAGATCCTGCAGCACCTCGGCGGGCAGGGCCGCGTCGGTGAAGACGTAGGCCAGCATGGTGGCCATATCGGGGGCGATCATGCCGGCGCCCTTGCAAAAACCGTTCAGGCGCACCTCGACATCGCCGATTTTGGCGGTGCGGGTGACCAGCTTCGGATAGGTGTCGGTGGTCATGATGGCCCGCGCCGCCTCGTCCCAGGCATCGGGGGCGAGCTTGGCCAGCACGGCATCGAGGGCGTCGGTGATCTTGGCATCGTCCAGCGGCACGCCGATGGTGCCGGTGGAGGCGATGAACACCTCCTCGGGGCGGCAGCCCAGCTTGCCGGCGGCGGCCTCCACGGTGCGGCGCACCGAGGCCTCGCCGACGCCGCCGGTGAAGGCGTTGGCATTGCCGGAATTGACCACGACCAGCCGCGCGCTGCCCCCCTTCTGGGCCTTGCGGCACCACAGAACCGGGGCCGAGGCGGTGAGCGACCGGGTGTAAACCCCGGCCACGGTGGTGCCGGGCGCCAGTTCCGCCACCATCAGATCGGTGCGGCCCTGGTAGCGCAGCCCGCAGGCGTGGGCGGCCAGGCGCACCCCCGCCAGCGGCTGCAGGGCGGGGAGGCTGGTGGGGGCAAGGGGGGAGATCGCGGTGGTCATGGTCGGATTCCGTTGCTGCGCTTCGAAGGTTACGGCTTGGCCGCCGGGGCCTTTTCAACCATCGGCGTGCCGTCGATGTTGAACTTCTTGATCTCGGCCGACTTGCGCAGATCCTGGATCAGCTTGCGGGCGTTCTGCTGCTTCAGCTCGGCGATCAGGGTGGGCTTCAGCTGTTCGAAGCTGGGGGGCGGCGCCATGCGGCGGTCTTCCACCTTGATGATGTGGTAGCCGAACTGGGTCTTCACCGGGGTCTTGCTCACCTGGCCGGGCTTCAGCTTGAAGGCGGCGTCGGCGAATTCCGGCACCATCTCGTCCTTGGTGAAGAAGCCGAGATCGCCGCCGTTGTCCTTGCCCGAGGGATCCTGGGTCTTGGCCTTGGCCTCGTCCTCGAACTTCACGCCCTTCTTAAGATCGGCCAGCACCTTTTCGGCCTCGGCCTTGGTCTTGACCAGAATGTGGCGGGCATGCACCTCCTCGCGCGGCGGGGTGCTCTTGACCAGGGCGTCGTAGCGGGCCTTCAGGGCGGCATCGGTCAGGGTGGGGGCGATCTCATGGGTCAGCCACACCTGCTTCATGATGTTCTCTTTGGCCAGGGCGACCTCTTTCTGCACGTCGGGGTCGCTCTCCAGCTTCTGCTTTTCGGCCTGCTCCAGCAGCAGCTGGCCGGTCACCACCACGTCCAGCACCTGGGGGTAGACCGCGTCCAGCGGCACCTGGGCGAACTGGGAGTTCTTGTAGAAATCGACAACCGCGGACTTGTGGATGTCGACGCCGTTGACCGTGGCGACCACCGGGTCCTTGGCGTCATCGGCGGCCAAGGCGGGGGCGGCGGCGGCAACCGTCATCAGAACGGCGAACGCGGCGGCGCGCAGGGTGCTGTGGGACATGTGGGTGACTTCCTTCGTGCGTAGCGGTCCGCCGCCAGGGGGCGGGCCTGCCGAGAGTGGTTGAAGCCTACGGATTAAGCACATCGCGCCCTTTCGCACAAGAGGACCAATGTGATCGGCCCGGCAAGGATCGCAGGGCGGGCATGTTTTTTCGTATTGACCGCGCCCCGTGCAAACGGGACACTCCGCCCTTTCCCGCCGCTTGGGCGGCGCGGACGGTGGGCCTGTAGCTCAATGGTTAGAGCTGACCGCTCATAACGGTCTGGTTGGGGGTTCGAGTCCCTCCGGGCCCACCATCTCTCTCCTGGGTATTTCGCCGCCGCCATGACCGCCGCTGTCTCCGCCTTTCTGAACGGCTGGCTGCTGATGGGCTCGCTCATCTTCGCGGTGGGGCCGCAAAACGCCATGCTGATCCGCCACGGCCTGCGGCGCGACCGGGCCTTGCGGCTGGCGGCGATCTTCACCCTGTGCGATCTGCTGCTGGTGGGGCTCGGCGTGGCCGGGGTGGGGCGGCTGGTGGCGGCCTCGCTCCTGTTGCGGCGGCTGGCCGATTACGGCGGCGGCGCCTTTCTGCTGTGGTTCTCGGCCCGGGCCTTCCGCAGCGCCTGGCGGGGCGGTTCCGCTCTGGCCGGGGTGGCCGCGCCCGAGGGCGGCGGCCGGCTGCTGGCCACCGCTTTGGCGGTCAGCCTGCTCAATCCCGGCGCCCTGATCGATACCCTGGTGATCGTGGGGTCGGTGTCCAGCCGCTATCACGGCGGCCTGGCCCTGCTGTTCGGGCTGGGGGCGCAGGTCTTTTCCGCCGGGTTCTTCTTCGGCCTGGCCCTGTTCACCACCGCCCTGGCCCCGGCCCTGAACCGCCCGGCGGTGTGGCGCGGCGTCGATGCCGTGGTGGGGCTGATCACCGCCGTCATCGCGGTCGGGCTGCTGCGGGCGGGTTAACCCAGCCAGAACACCCCGATGGCCAGGGTGAGGGCGGTCACCGGCAGGCCGATGCGGGCATAGTCCCAGAAACCGATGCGGATGCCGGCGCGGGCGGCGGCCTGGGCGACGATGAGGTTGGCCACCGAGCCCAGAAGGGTGGCGTTGCCGGCCAGGGTCGAGGCCATGGCCGCCACCAGCCAGGCGTGGCGGGCGTCGGCCAGCGGCGCCAGGAAGGGTTTCAGCAGCAGGATGGCCGGCACGTTGCTGACCAGGGTGGAGAGGACGGCGGTCAGCAGCGTCAGCGGCAGGGCGCGGTCCAGCCCCAGGCCCTGGACGCGGGCCAGCAGGGCCGGGGTGAGCAGGGCCCGTTCGGCTCCGGCGGTCAGGATGAACAGGCCCGCGAACATCAGCAGCAGGCTCCAGTCGATCTCGTGGTAGATGCGGCGGCTTTTCAGCCGCCGGGTCAGCAGCAGCAGGCCGCCGGTCAGGATGGCGGCCTTGGCCGGAGCCACCCCGGCGAAGAACAGCCCCACCATGGCCAGGGCGGCGGCCAGGGCCCGCCCGGCCAGGGCGCGGTTCTGGCGTAGCGGCGGCCGCGGCGCGGGACGGGCGGACGCGGCGGCAAGGTCGCGGCGGTGGCCCAGCCCGATCACCAGCCCGGCCGCCAGCAGCCCCAGCAGCGCCACCGGGGTCAGGGCGGCGGCGAAGGCGGTGTAGGGGATATGGCTGGCGGCGCCGATCAGCATGTTCTGCGGATTGCCGGTCAGGGTGGCGACCGAGCCGATATTGGCGGCCATGGCCAGGGCCAGCAGATAGGGCAGGGGGCGTCGCTTCAGATGTTTGGCCAGATCGATCACCAGCGGCGCCATCACCAGGCACAGGGTGTCGTTGACCAGAAAGGCCGAGCCCGCCGCCGCCACCAGCAGGATGGCCGCCAGCAGCATCCGGGGCGAACCGAGGCGGGGCTCCAGGGCGCGGATCAGGCCGTTGAACAGGCCGGAGAGGCGCAGATTGGCGGTGACGATCATCACCCCCAGCAGCAGGGTCAGGGTGTCGAGGTCCAGGGCCTGGTAGGCCTGCTCCAGGCTGAGGGCGCCCGAGGCGATCATCAGGCAGGCCCCCACCAGGGCGATGCCGGCGCGGTCGATGGCCAGGCCGGGAATGCGCCCCGCCGCCAGGGCGGCGTAGGAGGCGGCGAAAATCACCCCGGCCATGGCGGCATGCCAGGGCCATACCGGCAGGGCCGCCACCAGGGTGATCCCCACCAGCGCCAGACCGGACAAGGCCGGCAAAGGAACGCGGCGGCGCGGGGCGTTGGACATGATGGCACAGTGATATTTGTAAAAACCCGGGGGCACAACCATCTTCATCACGTGCGCGGGGGCTTGGGATATGCCCCTCAGGCGCCGGGCGCTGGCGTGCCGCCAGCTTGGCTTTCGCGCAAACGGTTGCGCGGGCCCTCAATGGGCCAACGCGTCGCCGCTGTGTTGGCCCATAAGGAAGGGCGCGCGTTCAATCCATTCTCCTGGGCCCATTATCCTGGGTTACGTGCGCACGGCTTGCGATACGGTGCGAAAACCCTGTAAATAAAGCCATTGATCTCAAGGCCGGAAAACCTTTTCCCGGCCGTTGCCGTGGATGACCTGAGAGTGACTCCCTTGGACAAGTTGGTGCTGGCCCTGCCGAAAGGGCGGATTCTGGATGAAGCCATGCCGGTGGTGCGCGCCGCCGGGATCGAACCGGAAGCCGATTTCGACAACCCCAAATCACGGGCGCTGCGTTTTTCCACCAACCATCCGCATATCGACATCATCCGCGTGCGCGCCTTCGACGTCGCCACCTTCGTGGCCTTCGGGGCGGCGCAGATCGGCATCGCCGGCAACGACGTGCTGATGGAGTTCGATTATCCCGAGCTTTACGCCCCCCTCGATCTCGGCATCGGCAAATGCCGCATCGCCGTGGCCGAGCCGGTGGATCTGGCCGGCAGCGACGATCCGGTGCGCTGGAGCCATATCCGCGTCGCCACCAAATATCCCTCCATCACCACCAAGCATTTCGCCGCGCGCGGCGTGCAGGCCGAATGCATCAAGCTGAACGGCGCCATGGAACTGGCCCCCAGCCTGGGGCTGTGCCGCCGCATCGTCGATCTGGTGTCCACCGGCTCCACCCTGAAGGCCAACGGCCTGGTGGAGATCGAGCATATCGCCGATATCAGCTCGCGGCTGGTGGTCAACCGCGCCGCGCTGAAAACCCGGCCCGAGGAACTGTCGGGCTGGATCGAACGTTTCCGGGGGGCCATCAGCGATGCCGCGTAATCTGATTTACGGGAACGAGGGGTTCGAGGCCGATTTCGCCCGCCTGCTGGACGACAAGCGCGAAACCGCCGCCGACGTCAATCAGGCGGTGGCGGCCATTCTCGCCGAGGTGCGGGAGCGCGGCGATCAGGCGCTGGTGGACTATACCAACCGCTTCGACCGCATGAGCCTCGGCGTGGCCGATCTGGCCATTCCGCCGGCCGAGGTGGAGGCCGCGCTGGCCCAATGCCCGGCTGAAACCCTGGAGGCCCTGCATCTGGCGGCGGCGCGCATCGGCGAGTTTCATCGCCGCCAGAAACCCGAGGGCCTTTCTTATACCGATCAGGCCGGGGTGCGGCTGGGCTACCGCTGGACCCCCATCACCGCCGCCGGTCTTTACGTGCCGGGCGGCACCGCCTCTTATCCCTCGTCGGTGCTGATGAACGCCATCCCCGCCAAGGTGGCCGGGGTGGACCGGCTGGTGATGGTGGTGCCCACCCCCGACGGCCGCCTCAATCCGCTGGTGCTGGCCGCCGCCCGCATCGCCGGGGTGGACGAGATCTACCGCGTCGGCGGCGCCCAGGCGGTGGCGGCGCTGGCCTACGGTACCGAAACCATCCGTCCGGTGGACAAGATCGTCGGGCCGGGCAACGCCTATGTGGCGGCGGCCAAGCGCCAGGTGTTCGGCACCGTGGGCATCGACATGATCGCCGGGCCCTCGGAGATCCTGGTGGTGGCCGACGGCCTCAACGATCCGGCCTGGATCGCCGCCGATCTCTTGAGCCAGGCCGAGCACGATACCGCCGCCCAGTCGATCCTCATCACCGACGATGCCGCCTTCGCCGACAAGGTCGAGCAGGCGGTGCAGGCCCATCTCGCCACCCTGCCGCGCGCCGCCATCGCCCGCGAAAGCTGGCAGGCCCACGGCGCGGTGATCCTGGTGGAGCATCTCGATCAGGCGGCGCCGCTGGTGGACCGGGTGGCGCCCGAGCATCTGGAACTGGCGGTGGCCGAGCCCGAGGCCCTGGCGGCGCGCATCCATCATGCCGGCGCCATCTTCCTGGGCCGCCATACCCCGGAAGCGGTGGGCGACTATGTGGGCGGCCCCAATCACGTGCTGCCCACCGCCCGTTCGGCCCGCTTCTCCTCGGGCCTCGGCGTGCTCGACTTCATGAAGCGCACCACTTTGCTGGGCTGCGACGGCGCCGCCCTGGGCCGCATCGGCCCGGCGGCGGTGGCCCTGGCCACCTCGGAAGGGCTGGGGGCGCACGCCCTGTCGGTGGCCTTGCGGCTGGAGGCGAAGTGACCGGCGATCCGCACCGCAAACAACGCCTGTGCCAGATCGAACTGGACGAGAAGACGCTGGTCCGGCGCAAGCCCGAGGTGGAGCACGAACGCGCCATCGCCCTTTACGATCTGCTGGAGGAAAACTTCTTCCGCCCCGAGGGCGATTTCGAAGGGCCCTACGCCCTGCATATCCGCCTGGCCGACAACCGGCTGGTGCTGGATATCCGCGAGGAAAGCGACAGCCGCACCCTGACCGAGGTGGTGCTGCCGCTGACGCCGTTCCGCACCATCGTCCGCGACTATTTCCTGATCTGCGAAAGCTATTTCAGCGCCATCAAGAAATCGACGCCGTCGCAGATCGAGGCCATCGACATGGGGCGGCGCGGCCTGCACAACGAAGGCTCGGACCTCTTGCGCGAACGGCTGGCAGGCAAGGTGGAGGTGGATTTCGAAACCGCCCGCCGCCTGTTCACCCTGGTTTGCATCCTGCATATCCGGGGTTGATGATGCGGCTGGCCGTCGGCGCGGGGGCTTCATGATCGATCGGCCCTCGGCGGTGCTGTTCGCCTGCACCATGAACGCCATCCGCTCGCCGATGGCGGCGGCGCTGATGCGCCATTTCCACGGCCGCCAGGTGTGGGTGGAATCGGTGGGGGTGCACAAGGGCGAGCCCGATCCCCTGGCCGCCGTGGTCATGGACGAAATCGGCATCGATCTTGCGCAGCATCGCCCCCGCTCCTTCGACGAGCTGGAGGACAGCTCGTTCGATCTGGTCATCTCGCTGTCGCCCGAGGCCCAGCACCATGCCGTGGAAATGACCCGGGCCATGGCCTGCGAGGTGGAGTTCTGGAACACCCTCGATCCCTCGCTGGTGGAAGGCACGCGCGATCAGCGGCTGGATGTCTACCGCCAGGTGCGCGACCAGCTGGAGCGCCATATCCTGCAGCGCTTCCCCCTGGCGCCGAGCTGAAACCCCCTCCCTGTAGTAGCGGCCTGTTACCCCGGATTTCTTCGGCTGTGGAATCATAAGTCCGCCCGCATGACCGGGCCCAGACCGAGATAAGATGGGAGACTTCCGTTATGGCTATCCGCAACGTGCTGCTGCTCACCGGCGATTTCGCCGAGGATTACGAAACCATGGTGCCCTTCCAGATCCTGCAGGCGGTGGGGCATCGGGTGCATGCCGTCTGCCCCGGCAAAAAGGCGGGCGAGCAGATCGCCACCGCCATTCACGATTTCGAGGGCCAGCAAACCTACAGCGAGAAGCGCGGGCATAATTTTACCCTGAACGCCGATTTCGAGGAGGCCGGCGCCGCCGCCTATGACGCCCTGGTCATCGCCGGCGGCCGCGCCCCGGAATATCTGCGCCTCGATCCCCGCGTGATCGCCCTGGTGCGCGGCTTCGCCGAGGCCGGAAAACCCATCGCCGCCATCTGCCACGGCGCCCAGCTGCTGGCCGCCGCCGGTGTTATCCAGGGGCGCCGGGTTTCGGCCTATCCCGCCTGCCGCCCCGAGGTGGAATTGGCCGGGGGGCACTATGCCGAGCTGCCCATGGACGGCGCCGTCACCGACGGCCTCCTGGTTACCGCCCCGGCCTGGCCGGCGCACCCGGCCTGGATGGCGCAGTTCCTGAAGGTGCTGGGGACGCGCATCGAACCGTGATAGGATTTGCATCCTTTTAGCGCTGGGCGGATCCTGATGCTCCGCGAAGCAATCATCGCGGTCCAGACCTCTGGACCGCGTGAAAGGGTGGCGTCATGTGCGAAATCTTCGTCAAGGCCGATCCGCGGCTTTACGAGTATCATACGCGGTCGCTGCGCATTCATGGCGTGGTGACCAGCCTGCGGCTGGAAACCCTGTTCTGGGAGGTGCTGGACCGCATCGCGGCGCGCGACGGCATGAGCCTGCCGCAGCTGATCGCCAAGCTCTACGACGAGATCATCGCCTATCGCGGCGATATCCCCAATTTCGCCTCGTTCCTCAGGGTGTGCTGCCTGCGCTTTCTCGATCCCGCCCTGTCGGCGGCGCCGATGCTGCCGGCGGCGCGGGAGGCGGAAGCCGCCTCCCGCCTGCCGTCGTGAGGGCCTAGGAGCCTGTCTCCGTAATGCGAATGGCCGTAAAAGCGGGTCCTTTTGCGCAATATTACGTCGAAAACCGCTTCCGATGCGCCACATCGCTGCGCGTTTCTCTCCTGATATTGCACAAAATTACCTCGCTTTCCGACTCATCCGATTACGGAGACAGGCTCCTAGCCGAGACGCGCCGTCAGGCTGGCATAATCCTCGACGCCGCCCAGGGGGCCGATGGCGGCGAAGGTGGGGGCGCTGGTGCCGGCGAACAGCCGCTTGGCCACGCGCAGCACCGCCGCCTCGTCCACCGCCTCGATATGCCCCACCACCTCGGCGGTGGTGAGGGGACGGCCGAAGGCCAGCATCTGGCGGGCCAGCTGCTCGCAGCGCGAACTGCTGCTTTCCAGGGACATGAGAATGCTGGCCTTGAGCTGGGCGCGGGCGCGCAGCACCTCGTCGGCGGTGACGCCGTGGGTGACCTTCATCACCTCGTCGCACACCACCGGTAGCACCTCGGCGGCCTCGTCCTCGCCGGTGCCGGCATAGATGGAGAACAGGCCGCCGTCGTTGAACGAGGTCAGGAAGGAGTAGATGCCGTAGACCAGGCCGCGCTTTTCCCGCACCTCCTGGAACAGCCGCGACGACATGCCGCCGCCCAGCAGGGTGGAGAGCACCGAGGCGGCGTAGAAATCGGGATCGTCGTAGGGCACGCCCTTGAAGCCCAGCACCAGATGCACCTGTTCGAGGTCGCGTTCCTCGCGGTAGTCGCCGCCGGCGTAGCGGGCCGGATCGTGCGGCGGCAGGCTGTCGCCGGGCAGGGCGGTAAAGAGGGCGCGGGCCTCGTCCACCAGGGCGTCGTGGTCGAGATTGCCGGCGGCGGTCAGCACCATGCGGCGCGGGCCGTAATGGGCGCTCATGTAATGGGCCAGGGTGTCGCGGGTGAAGCCGCGCACCAGGTCGGCGGTGCCCAGCACCGGACGCCCCACCGCCTGATCGGGATAGGCGGTGGCCTGGAAGTGATCGAAGATGATGTCGTCCGGGGTGTCGATGGCCTGGCTGATCTCCTGCACCACCACCGCCTGCTCGCGGGCCAGCTCGCCGGCGTCGAGGGTGGAGTGCTGCAGGATGTCGGCGATGATGTCCAGGGCCAGGGCGCGGTCTTCCTTCAGCACCTTGGCGTAATAGGCGGTGTGCTCGCGCGAGGTATAGGCGTTGAGATGGCCGCCCACCGCCTCGATCTCCTCGGCGATGCCCTGGGCCGAGCGCCGGCGCGTGCCCTTGAAGGCCATATGCTCCAGCATGTGCGAGATGCCGTTGATCTCGGCGGTTTCGTGGCGGGTGCCGGCATTGACCCACACCCCCACCGAGGCGGTTTCCACCGTGGTCATGGCGTCGGTGGCGACGATGAGGCCGTTGTCCAGGGTGGTCAGGCGGAAGCTTTCGGCGCTCATGCCGTCACCCGCGCGGCGCGGCGCACATAGGCCTTCACCGTTTCCAGATCGTTGGGCAGCACGTCGTAGCGTTCCGGGCGCTCGAACAGGTCGGCCAGGCGCGGCGGCAGGGCCGGACGCACCCCGGTGGCGGCCTCGACGGCGGCGGGGAACTTGGCGGGATGGGCGGTGGCCAGGGCCACCATGGGGGTGGCGGCATCGCGGCGGCAGGCCCGCCCGGCGGCGACGCCGATGGCCGAATGGGGGTCCAGAAGCTCGCCGGTTTCCTCATAGAGGCGACGGATGGTCTGGCGGGTGGCCTCGTCGTCGAGGCGGTGGCCCGAGAACAGGGCGCCGATGTCTCGCATCACCGCCGGGTCCACCGTGTAGCGGCCGTCGGCGCGGAAGGCTTCCATGAAGGCGCGTACGCGGGCGCCGTCCTCGTTCAGCATGTCGAAGAGATAGCGCTCGAAATTGGACGAGACCTGAATGTCCATGCTGGGCGACAGGGTGGGGCGCACGCCGTCCATGCGCATGGCGCCGCTTTCGAAGAAGCGGGTGAGAATGTCGTTGGCGTTGGAGCCCACCACCAGCTGCGGGATGGGCAGACCCATGCGCCGGGCGGCGAAGGCGGCGTAGACATTGCCGAAATTGCCGGTGGGCACGGCGAAGGAGACGGGGCGGTGCGGCGCGCCGAGCGCGGTGCCGGCGGCGAAGTAATAGACGATCTGGGCCATGATGCGGGCCCAGTTGATGGAATTGACCGCCGACAGCTGCAGCTCGTCGCGGAAGGTCTGGTCGTTGAACATGGCTTTCACCATGTCCTGGCAATCGTCGAAGGTGCCGTCGAGGGCGACGTTGTGCACGTTGGCCGAGGCCACGGTGGTCATCTGGCGGCGCTGCACCTCGGAAACCCGGCCATGCGGATGCAGGATGATGATGTCCACCGCCGCGCGGTCGCGGCAGGCTTCGATGGCGGCCGAGCCGGTATCGCCCGAGGTGGCGCCGACGATGGTGACGCGGCGGCCCTTCCGGGTCAGCACATGGTCGAACAGGCGGCCCAGAAGCTGCAGGGCATAGTCCTTGAAGGCCAGGGTGGGGCCGTGAAACAGCTCCAAAAGCCAGTCGTTGCGGCCCAGTTCCTTCAGGGGCGCCACGGCGGCATGTTCGAAACCGGCATAGGTCTCGGCCACCAGGGCGGCGAAATCGTCTGCGTGCAGGGTGCCGTCGAGGAAGGGGGTCATCACCCGCGTCGCCAGCTCGGCATAAGGCAACCCGGCCATGGCGGCCATCTCGGTCTTGGAGAACTGCGGCCAGGTTTGCGGCAGGTAAAGGCCGCCGTCCCGGGCCAGACCGGCCAGCAGAACGTCATCGAAGGCAAGAACCGGGGCCTGGCCCCGCGTGCTGTGATAGGTCAAGGAACACTCCACCCGACAGACCTGAAGGATCGCGACCGCACACCATACTGACCCGCCGCCCGGCAAACAAGCTTTCGCAAAAAGCCGTCAGGGCGGCGGGGGGCGCTTCGCGAGGGTGAGATATGTAAATTGCCACAGTTGCCGGGGTATGCGGTTGGGACTAAGCTTCTTTTAAGAAAAACGGGAGGCGGGGAGATGATCCGCGGGCTCTTCGCAATATCGGTCTGGTGCGGGGCTATGGCGCTGGCCGTTTCGGCCCCGGCGCGGGCGGCGGTTCCTCCCGGAGCGGGAGAGCCCTTGCGGCCGCTGGTCGCCATCCAGGGGCTCGATCCCGGTAAGGCGGCCTTGGGGCGGCGGCTGTTTTTCGATCCCATTCTATCGGCCGACGGCAGCATTTCCTGCCAATCCTGCCATGATCTGTCCAAGGGCGGCAGCGATCACCGCGCCCGCTCCATCGGCATTCACGGGGCGCGGGGGGCGGTGCGGGCGCCCACCGTGTTCAACGCCGCCCTCAATGTGGCGCAGTTCTGGGACGGACGGGCCGCCACCCTGGAGGATCAGGTGTCGGGCCCCGTCACCAATCCGCTGGAAATGGGCTCCACCTGGCCGGGGCTGCTGCGCCGCCTGGCCGCCGCCCCGGACTACGCCGCCGCTTTCCGCCGCCTCTACGGCCATGGTCCCGACAAGGCATCCGTCTCCGACGCCATCGCCACCTTCGAACGCGGCCTGATCACCGTCAATTCCCGCTTCGACGCCTATCTTCTGGGCGACGACAACGCCCTCAACGACAACGAGCGCAAGGGCTACGCCCTGTTCAAATCCTACGGCTGCGCCTCCTGTCATCAGGGGGCCAATGTGGGCGGCAACATGTACCAGAAGTTCGGTTTCGTGGGGGATTACTGGGGGCGTAAGGTCCATCTCACCACCGCCGACCTCGGCCGCTTCAACGTGACCGGGCTGGCGCGCGACCGCTATGTGTTCAAGGTGCCCAGCCTGCGTCTGGCCACGGTGAACGGCCCTTATTTTCATGACGGCAGCGTGCCCAGCCTGGAGGAGGCCATCCGCCTGATGGGGCGCTATCAGCTGGGGCAGACCATTCCCGATGGGGATATTCATCTGATCATCGCATTTCTGGGCAGTCTGGTGGGGGATACTTCGGTGGGGAGCGCTCCATGAACGGCAGACATATGGTGGCGGCCGCGCTGTTGCTGCTGGGGGTGGGGGCGGGCGTGACCGGCTTCAACCTGTTGATGCTGCGCGGCCGGCTGGAGCGGGAGCATGGGCTGGATCAATCCATGACCCGGCTGGCCGAGGCCGAAACCGGCCTCGACGCCGACATGTTGCGGGTGGCGGCCCTGCAGGTGCAGGACTATGACGGCGTGGTGCGCACCACCCATCGCCTGGAGGCGGCGCGGCGCGCCCTGGAGCGGTCGTCGCGCGACGAGGACGATGCCGCGCTGGACGAGACCGCCCAGGCCTATGGCGCCGCCCTGTCCGACAAGCTGGAGCTGGTGGAAAATCTGAAAAGCACCACCGCCTTCCTGCGCAACCAGATCGCCTATGTGCCTTTCGCGGTGGACCGGGCCATTGCCGCCGATCATCTGTCCATCGGGCAAACCCGGTTGTTGGGCGACGTGTCGGCGCAGATGCTGGTTTACCATGTGACCGGCGGCGAACAGGCGCGGCTGCGTCTGCTGGCGCTGCTGCGCGAGGTGCGCGCCCTGTCGGGCCACCCCGATATCACCGCCATCGCCGATCTGGTGGAGGTTTACGCCCGTCAGCGCGCCGGTTTGTCGCAGTTGATGCGGGCCTACGATCACAGCGGCAGCGCCGCGCGGCTGGAGCGCTGGCGCGAACTGTTCGCCCAGCGGCATGAACGCAGCGAAATCCGGGTTTTGTGGCTGGGCGGCAGCCTGGCCATGTTCTGCCTCGCCCTGCTGGCGGCGCTGGGCGGCAGCATGGTGCAGCTTTACCGGGCCCGCGTCTCGGCCCAGGCCGCCACCCACCGTCTGACCGACGCCATCGAGACCATGCAGGGCGCCCTGGCCCTTTATGACGGCGACCGCCGCCTGGTGTTGTGCAACCGTCAATGCGCCGATTTCTTCCCGCCCCTGGCCGGAAAGATGCGGCCCGGCGCCCTTTACGACGATCTGTTGGCCGAACTCGAGGGGTCGGGTTTTCTGAAGGACGCCGCGGATCAGCCGCGGGGGCCGGATAAATCCTCCTGGGTGCAGCGCACGGCGGACGGCCGCTGCTATCTTTTCAGCCACGCCCCGATGGCCGATGGCGGCTTTCTTCGCCTGACCACCGATCTGACCGAGCAGAAGCAGGCCGAGGACGAGCTGTTGCGGCTGTTCACCGCCGTGGAACAGAGCCCGGCCGCCATCCTGATCACCGATGTTTCGGGGGTTATCCGGTACGTCAATCCCTGGTTCTGCCGGGTGTCGGGATACGCGGCCGGGGAGGTGGTGGGGCAAACGCCCCGCCTTTTGAAATCGGGTATGGTTTCGGAGGCGGTGTACGGCGATCTGTGGCGCACCATCAGCGGCGGCGGCGTCTGGACCGGCGAGCTGTGCAACCGCCGCAAGAACGGAGACTTCTTCTGGGAAAACGTCTCCATCTCACCGGTGCGCAACGATCAGGACGAGATCATCAGCTATGTCGGGGTCAAGTCCGACATCACCGAGCAGAAGCGCCTGGCCGACCAGCAGCGGCAGGTGGTGCTGGAACTGGAGCGCTCCAATGCCGAACTGGAGCAGTTCGCCTATGTGGTGTCGCACGATCTGCGCGAACCTCTGCGCATGGTCAGTTCCTACGTGTCGCTGCTGGCCCGCCGCTATGGCGAGCGCCTGGATACCGAGGCCATGGAGTTCATCGCCTTCGCCAAGGACGGGGCCCGGCGCATGGACAAGCTGATCCTCGATCTTCTGGATTATTCCCGCATCGGCCGGGTGTCGCAGCCCTTCGAGCCGGTGTCGATGGCCGATGTCCTGGCCGAAACCCGGCTCAATCTGGAGGCGGTGATCGAACTGGCCGCCGCCCGCGTCAGCATTGCCGACGATCTGCCCACCGTGCTGGGCAGCCGGTCCGAACTGGTGCGGCTGATGCAGAACCTTCTGGGCAACGCCATCAAATACCGCGCGCCCGACCGTCCGCCCGAGATCGCGGTGTCGGCCTGGCGCGATGGCGCCCTGTGGTGCTTCGAGGTCAAGGACAACGGCATCGGCATCGCCCCTGATTACGCCGAGCGGGTGTTCGGCATCTTCCAGCGCCTGCATGCCCGCGACGAATACGAAGGCACCGGCATCGGCCTGGCGGTGTGCCGCAAGATCGTTCACCACCATGGCGGCCGCATCTGGCTGGACACCACACCGGCCGAGGGGCCCGGCTGCCGCTTCCGTTTCACCCTGCCGGTGGGCCTCGAGGATGTCACACCGGGTGCGGAAAAAGTTTGATAGAGTGGGGCCGGTTCCGCACGACTGGGTTTTTTGGATGTCCCTGCCCCCGTTACCGCGCCGCCTGCTGACGGCCGCCTTGTTGCCCCTGCTGCTGGCCGCCTGCGGCCTGCGCCCACCCTGCGGCCCGGGGGGCTGCGCCGCCGACGACGCCCTGGCCGCCAAGGTGCGGACGGCCCTCGACAGCCACCCGGCCCTGATGGTCAATCCTCTTTATGTGCAGGTGATCGGCGATGCCGCCTATGTCACCGGCGGCGTCGACAGCGATCTGGAACGCCAGGAGGTGCACGATATCGTGGCGGCGGTGCCCGGCATCAAAACCGTCGATGTCTCGGTTTCGATCCTCAGCAACATGAATTTCTGAGCGGCGTCATACCAAGGCGCGGTGAGCAGGGCTCATCGCGACGCCGGTGAGGAGCAAGGCGACGCGCGCCTGATGGCGCGGTGAGGCAAAGCGCGCCATCAGGCACGACGCCAAGGGTTTCGGAGAAACCCGCCCGGCGTATGAGGGGGCAGTGATCGGTTCCGATCACTGCAATTTGGTATCAGTTGTTCAGGAAACGGTCCAGCGGGAAGGGGTGGGCCTGATCGGGGCCGGGGCCGATATCGGGAATGGTCAGGGCCAGATGCAGGTCGTTGTTCTGGTTGGGCCGGGCCTCGAAGCTTTGGGCGTTGGGCACCATGAAGGCCCGCATATTGTCGAGATAAATGCCGCAGGTGCGGCTGAAATTCTCGCCGGTGGCGAAGGCCACGCGGAACACGCCGTCGGGGATGCCGTCGATGGTGGCGGTGGAATCGGCGCCCACGAAGAACGACAGCACGGTATGGCCGGTGGGGGTTTTCAGGCGCACCACCGCGTCGTCGCTGCTCTCATTGGTCACGTCCAGGCGATGCTCGCCGCCGGTGCGCCGGCTTAGGACATCGCCGTTTTCGGGGGCGGGGCCCTTGTGCTCGCCGCACCAGCGGTCCTTTTGCAAATGGGCCGAGCCGCCGAACAGGAAACGGGCCGGCACATAGCCGGAGAGGCCGCTGGGGGTTTTGATGCGGGCCCATTCGCCGCCCTCGGCGGTGTCGATCACCTGCACCGGGGTGAAGCGGTCCAGCAGGGCCACCACCGGCTGGCTGTCGCCGGGCGCCTGGCGCACTTTCAAAAGATCCACCGCCACATGGCGGCTTTCCCCGGCGCGGGCCGGCGGGATGAGGATGGCGGCGCCCACTTCGTCGGTGATGGGATGCAAGGTGACGACGGCGGTGGTGATGGCGATGGCGGCCAGGGCGGCGACGAAGGGGAAGCCCTGAATGAAGGCGGCGTAGCCGCCACGGGCCCAGCGGTCCTTCAGTGTGCGGCCGCTGGGCGGCGATTGCGCCAGCAGGCGCTCGACCCGCGCGCGTTCCTCGGGAAAGCGGGCGAAGGCGCGGGCCTGTTTGGCCAGGGCGTGGGCCAGATCGTAGTCGCCCTTGGCCAGGAAGGCGCGCGACTGATAGAGCAGCACCCGCAGGTTATCCTGGCGCGGCCGGATGCCGCCCCGAAGATTGCTGATGAGGGCGCGCAGGCTGACCCAGGGGCCGGTGAGGCCCCACCAGCCCTGCAGCCAGGTCATGGTGCTGGCGTGGATGGCCATGCGGTCGGCGCAGTCCCGGCAAAAAATGCCCTGTTTGACCTGGCGGCGCGTCTTCAGCAGGAAACTTTTGACCTGGGGAAACAGGATGTAGCGCGGCTGGGCCGAGGGCCGTCCGCAGCGGGCGCAGCACAGGGGTTGGGGATCGGGGGCATCGGGATCGACCTGGCGCACCAGGGCGGGCAGGGTGGCCACGCGATCGTAAAGGGCGCGGCGATCGGCATCGCGCAACACCCGCCAGGCCTCGGAAATCCGCATGAATTCCTCGGCGGCGTCGGCCGTGGGGTTGCGGTCGGGATGCAGGTATTTGGCCTTCAGGCGGTAGGCCGCCTTGATCTCGGCCAGATCGGCCAAGGGGCCAACCTCCAGCGCGGCATAATAGCCGCGCGGGTCCGAGGGCGGATAAAGGCCTTTCTCTTCACGCATGTTGATTTGCAAACCCAGTGATTGCCCAACACAAATCACCCGATCCCAAGCAAGCATCATGCCATAAAATGATCGGCAAGGGAGGGGTTTTCCCGCTCCGCCGGCCGGGGCAGGATGAAGCTCTGCGTCTGCACGAAACTGGCCTGGCCGCTCATGCCGAAGCCGTCGAGGGTGGTGGTGAAAACGCTGGTGATGCCGTCTTTCAGATCGCGCGACAGGGCGGCGTGGCTGCGGATGATCAGATCGAAGCGCCTGGCCTGGGCCTTGACCAGTCCGTCGAACTGCATGGGGCCCAGCCGGGTCATGTCGAGATCCATAAGGAAGCGGGTGCCCTCCTCGCGGCGCCGGGCCTGGGCGCGGGCGCCCTGCGGCCGCTCGCGCACCACCAGCCGCAGCGGCTGCGGGATGCCGTCCAAGAGCAAAGGCAGCAGATAGCATTGCCAGGGATCGGGGCCGCTGCCGGGCAGGGTGACGGTGCTGCGCAAGCCCTCGAGGGCGTGATGCAGTTGGGCGGCGGCGGCGCCGTCGGCCCCTTCGGGCAGCAGGGGGTGCGCCGATCCCGCGCCCACCGCCTCGGCCAGGGCCCGCAGGCGCAGGGCCAGGGGCGAGGCGCCGTCATCGAGGCCGGGCAGGGCGGCGCGGAGCTGGGCGGCCAGGGCCGGCGCGGCGGCGGCCAGGGTGGCCAGGGCCCGGTCGAGGGCGGCAAAGGGCGGGGTGGCCGCCGCCTGGACGGCAGGCGGCGGCACCGGTGCCGTGGTCAGGCGCAGCAGCACGGCGCTGCCGGGCGGCAGATCCGGGCCGCCCTGCAAGGCCAGCACGCCCAAGGGGGTTTGCAGCACCGGAGCGCCGGGGCGGCTGGCGCTGGTGGCGGTGCCCGGCAGCAGGCTGTCGGGGGAGGCCAGGGATGCTGTGCTCCCGGCGGCGGGTGGTGGCGCGGCGGCGGGTGGCGTGGTTTGGGGTTGGCCGGACGCGGCGGCGGGCGG
>JAJXUO010000111.1 GCA_021782815.1 Pseudomonadota bacterium | reverse complement strand
ACTAACCGACGGGTTCGCTTACACCAAGGAAACACCGACCTCTGGGCCGACGACGCCTATGCACGATACATCAGACTCCCACCCGTTTCATGCATCGCGGGTCGGCAACGCCGGTGGGGGGCTAACCGGCGTCGCGATGAGTCAAACTCATCGCGACTTGGTATAAGCCCTCGCCCGTATTACAGGCAGGCGATCCGCCGCCATAGGGCGGCGCCGGTTTCGCCGCCCGCGCCATCCAGACGCTCGTCGATGATGCGGTCCATGGCCTCCAGGTGGCGGGCCACCGCGTCGAGGCGGGCGTCGGCCCAGGGCTCCGGCCGTTCGATATAGCGGCAAAGATGGTTGCCGATGCGGGTCATGAGATCGTAGCCGAAACTGCCGCCCTGCCCCTTGACGTCGTGCGCCACGGTAAAGACCTGCCGCATCTGTTCCTCCCGCGCGGCGGGCGGCAGGGCGCGGGCCTCGTCCAGCAGGTCGTGCAACCGGGCCAGATCGCCGCGCACCCATTCCAGATAGGCGCCGCGCAGGTTGGCGATCACCGCCTCGGCCCGGGCCAGGGCGGCCTCGTCCACTGCGTGCGGGTCGTCGGCATCGCACAACACGGCATCGGTGCCCGGTGGGGTCGGCATGATCTCGGGTCTTTCCCTCGTCTGTTTAAGGGGCGATCATATCGGGGCATGCCCTATTCCGAAAGGCCTAATCGCTTTTACGCCCGCCCGGTCCGCGCCGGTCGGGCCCGCCATAGGGATGCTGGCGGCGGCGGCGGTCGGGGCCGAAATAGGTGTTGCTGTCCACGAAGGGGCGCGGCGTGCGCAAAATCGACATGATGCGCCCCACCAGACTGCGGGCGGAGATGGGTTTGGGCAGAAACTCGTTGACCCCGGCATCGCGGGCCGCCGCCAGCAGCGACAATTCGGAATAGCCGCTGACCATCAGCACCGGCAGGCGGCGATCCACGCCGCTTTCGCCGCTGCGGATATGGCGCACCAGGCTCACCCCGTCCATGGGCTGCATCTTCCAGTCCACGATCACCAGATCGGCCGGGAACCGCGCCAGCATGTCCAGCGCCTGGCCGCCGTCGCGGGCCTCGGCGATCTCCTCCACGCCGAGGGCGCCCAGAACCGTGCGGATCAGCAGACGGAAATACTGATTGTCCTCGACGATCAGTACCTTCAGCCCTCCCGGCTCCAGGCTGTCCATTGTGCCCTCCCGAGCATCCCATAACAGTGTTCCGGGGGAGATTAAACGCACCGCCCGGTCATCACAATGGCAGACTTGTTCTGGCCCTCGCAAAAACAATACGTTAGCTTACAGTCCTGTTTTCATGGGTCCGTCCGCTGCGGGAGTTCCGTTTTCATGCCGACGATTGAAACCACCGATCTTGCCGGCGTCGTGGTGATTTCCACGCGCTGGTTCGCCGACGATCGGGGCAGCTTCACCGAGTCCTACAACGAGCGACGCTGGCGGGAGGCGGGCATCACGCAGCGTTTCGTGCAGGACAATCATGTGCAGTCCCACAAGGTGGGCACCTTGCGCGGCATGCATTACCAGCGCCGCCCCCATGCCCAGGCCAAACTGGTGCGGGCCCTGCGCGGCGCCATCTGGGATGTGGTGGTGGATCTGCGCCACGGCTCGCCCAGCTTCGGCAAATGGCAGGGCTTCACGCTGTCGGACGAAAACCGCAAGCAGCTTTTGGTGCCCGCCGGGTTCGCCCATGGCTACATCACTCTGACCGACCAGGCCGAGGTGATGTACAAGGTGGACGATGTCTACGCCCCCGGCAGCGAGGGCGGGTTGGCCTGGAACGACCCCGATCTGGCCATCGCCTGGCCGCTGCCGCCGGGCGGCCCCATCCTGGCGCAACGCGACGCCGATCTGCCGCGTTTCGCCGATCTGCCCATCGATTTCACCTGGGAGCCCCAGGCGTAACCTCATGCCCAGCCTGATCCTGTTCGGGGCCCACGGCCAGTTGGGCCAGTGCCTGGCCGAAACCGCCCTGCCCGCCGGCTGGCGCCTGGAAGCGGTGCCGCGCGCCCGCGCCGACATCACCGATGCCGCCGCCGTGGCCGCCGCCCTCGCCGCCTGCCCCGATGGCGGCGCCGTGGTCAATGCCGCCGCCTATACCGCCGTGGACAAGGCGGAAAGCGAGCCCGAGGCCGCCTTCGCCATCAACCGCGACGGCGCCGCCCATGTGGCCGCCGCCGCCGCCGCCGCCGGGCTGCCGCTGATCCACATTTCCACCGATTACGTCTATGACGGCGAGAAGCGCAGCCCCTACCAGGAGGACGACGCCGTCGCCCCCCGCTCGGTCTACGGCGCCAGCAAGCTGGCCGGCGAACAGGCGGTGCGCGCCGCCACGCCGCGCCACGTCATCCTGCGCACCGCCTGGCTGTTCTCGCCGCACGGCCATAATTTTCTGAAAACCATGCTGCGCCTGGGCCAGGAGCGCGACCGCCTGACGGTGGTGGACGATCAGACCGGCTGCCCCACCGCCGCCACCGATCTGGCCGCCGCCATCGCCGCCCTGGCGCCCCGCCTGGCGGCGGATCGGGGCTTCGGCACCTTTCATTACGCCGGCGACGATCCGGTTACCTGGTGCGGCTTCGCCCGCGCCATCCTGGCGGGCGCCGCCCGCCGCGGCCGCCGCGTGGCCGAGGTGGCGGCCATTCCCGGCAGCGCCTACCCCACCCCGGCATGCCGCCCGGCCTATTCGGTGCTGTCGTGCCGCAGGCTTCTGGAAACGCACGGCATCGCGCCCTCGGACTGGCGCGCCGCCCTGGACCGCCACCTCGACCGCCTGCTTTAAAAGCAACCGGGGCGGCCGTCATCGACGGCCGCCCCGGCGCGTTTCAAGCGAAGGGGATTATTCCGCCTTCAGGGCGGTGATCTCGATTTCCACCTTCATGCGCGGATCCACCAGGGTGCAGGCCACGGTGGTGTTGGCCGGGCGGATGCCCTGGAAATGCTTGCCGAGAATGGGGGCGATCACCTCGAAATCGGCGGGATTGGTCAGATAGACCCGCACCCGCACCACATCGGCCAGCGAGGCTCCAGCCTCGGCCAGCACCGGCTTCAGGGTGGCGAAGATCTGCTCGGTCTGCTCGACCACGCCCTCGGCGATCTGCCCGTTGGCGAAACCGCTGGTGCCGGCCACGAACACCCAGCGGCCATCCACCACGGCGCGGGAATAACCGGCCACCTCTTCGAAGGGCGAACCGGAGGAAATCAGACGACGGGACATGGCCCCTGCTCCCTGCAAGATTAAAGACCGCCGCACCATGGCCGGGGGCGGAGGGAGCGGCAAGCGATTTTTACCACAGCAAGCGCTTTTCCCCGGCCAGCAGCACGAAACCGGTTTCGGTGCGCTCCGCCGGCAGGGCGGCCAGATCGGCGCCGTCCAGCGGCAGTTTCCAGCCGTGGCTGGGGCATTCCAGGGTGCCCGATTCGAGATGCCCCTTGGTCAGCGGCACCCCGTGGTGCGGGCAGCGGTTGCGCACCGCCAGCCAGCCGCCGCCCTCCGGCAACAGCAACACCGCGCGGGCACCCAGGCCCGGCAGTTCGACAAGGCCGGTCCAGCGCTCCTGCCCCTGGCAGACGTGCCGTTCCAGATGAGTGATGGGGATGCGCAACATCGGGGTCATCATATCCTCCAGGGTTGGAGGCCTGGAAGATATGATACACCTATCGGCTTAAAGCGACTTATCCAAATTGCAGTGATCGGAACCGATCACCGCACCCTCATGCGCCGGGCGGGTTTCTCCGAAACCCTTGGCGTCGCGCCTGATGGCGCGCTTTGCCTCACCGCGCCATCAGGCGCGCGTCGCCTTGCTCCTAACCGGCGTCGTGATGAGCCGAGCTCATCACGACTTGGTCTTATCCCAAATTGCGGTGATCGGAACCGATCACCGGGGTCTTATACCAGCGGCTGAAACGGATGACTCGCGTTAAGGGGCTTGTGGCGGCTGACTCGTCGTGATTCTCTATATCTTGTAGCGATTCACGGAGGGGACATGCCGCCAGCAGTGATGG
>JAJXUO010000062.1 GCA_021782815.1 Pseudomonadota bacterium | reverse complement strand
GGCGACGCGCGCCTGATGGCGCGAAGCCAAGGGTTTCGGAGAAACCCGCCCGGCGTATGAGGGTGCAGTGATCGGTTCCGATCACTGCAATTTGGTATTATGGGGCCGCCTCGTAGGCCGGAGGGGCTTTTAGGGGTGTCATATGGTTGCTTCAGAAAAATATTAGGCATAATATTTCTGAAGAAACAAACTGGAGGGTGATCATGCTCCAGGCGCAATCCGAAACGATGCCCCAGCCTGGGCCGACCGTGACAAAGGCGGTGATCCGGGCCGCCGCTCTGCTGCGCCTCAATCAGACGGTGCTGGCCGAAACCCTGGGGGTGAGCCGGGCGACGGCCTCGCGCCTGCATTCCGGCGGCTATGTCCTTGATCCCGCCCGCCGCAAGGAATGGGAACTGGCGCTGCTCTTCGTGCGGCTTTTCCGCTCGCTGGACGCGATCCTGGGCCACGGCGAGGCGGCCCATCGTTGGCTGGAAGGCCAGAACATCACCCTGAATGGCCGCCCTGTCGATTTGATCCGCACCACGGAAGGACTGATCCGTGTCATCCACGCCCTGGACGCCACCCGCGGTCGCCTCTGAGGCCCGCCCCGCCCGCTTCGACCTGTGGCGGGCCGTCGAGGCCCAGCATACCGTCGCCACCATGGTGCTGGTCGATACCCTCGACGAACAGGCGCTGTTGGAGCGGCTCCTCGACGCCTCGAAACCGCCTCTTCCCACGGGAGCGGAACGGCTGCACTGGCTGCTGTTCACGCCCTTCCGCTATCCCCCGTCCCCGATGGGATCACGGTTTCGCGCCGCCGCCGATCCCGGAGTGTTCTACGGTGCCGACGCGGTGCGGACGGCGTGCGCCGAACTTGGGTTCTGGCGCTGGCGCTTCCTGATGGACAGCCCCGCCCTGGCCGCCATCGATCCCCGGCAGCAAACGGTGTTCCGGACGGTCGTCGCGGCTGCGACGATCGACCTGCGGCAAGCCCCCTTCTCCGGTGAAAGCGCGCGCTGGACCGATCCGGACGAATACCGGGCCCCCCAGGCTTTCGCCCGCATTGCCCGCGCCGCCGGGGTTGGCGCGATCCGCTACCAGTCGATCCGCGACCCCGAGCATGGAGGATGCGGCGCCGTCCTGACGCCGGAGGCGTTCGCGGAACCGCTGCCACAAGAGGCCCAAACGTGGTGGCTGTCGGTGACGCGGGACCGGGTGATCTGGCGGCGCGACGACGTTTTTCAGGCCGAATCCTGGGAATTCGAGACCCGCTTCTTCCATCGGGGATGATCACCCCTTCACTCGCATCCAATTGACAGCATCCTCATTGCGCTGTGTTTGATCCGCGTCGGAACGCGATAATCCACGCTGAAGGACGGTCCGCTGGCCGTCTACACCTCCAAGGCCGTGTGGGGGCTGTATAAAAATTGCAGGCCATCCCCACAGCCCATGCAGCGCATAAGGAATTACAGAGGCAGATTATGGCATGGCGAACCATGCAAAAAAGGCAGCGCCGGAGCGCTGCCCTTATCTGGTGCAGACTAGCTACTTGTTAACAGCCAGACCACATTCTCTGTACGTCATACTCTAGCCACAGCAACCAGGAAGCGCAAGACAAATAAGTCACAACCTGCATTGACAACACTCTGTAATAGAGAAAAATCACAGAGTCACTCTTTGAAGGGATAGTGCGATGACTTGGCGATTGGGATGCGATCTGGGAACCAACTCCCTGGGCTGGTGCGCCTTGCGGCTGGAAAACGGCAGGCCCACGGGCATTTTGGCCATGGGTGCGCGCATTTTTAATGATGGGCGCGATCCAAAATCCAAGGAATCGCTGGCGGTGGACCGCCGGACCGCGCGCTCCATGCGGCGGCGGCGCGACCGCTTCGTGCAGCGGCAGGAAGCCCTGCTGAAACATCTGGCCCAGGATGGTCTGTTTCCCGCTACGCCGGAAGAGACCAAGGCGCTGCAAGAGCTTGATCCATATCGTCTTCGCGCCACCGCGTTGAGCGAGAAAATTCCCTTGCATCATCTGGGGCGGGCCCTTTTCCACCTGAACCAGCGGCGGGGCTTCAAATCCAATCGCAAGACCGACCGCCGCGCCGGTGACGATGCCGGTAAGATCGCCGTTGGCGTGGACCGCCTGCGCGACGCCATCGCCATCAGCGGCGCCCGCACCTATGGGGAATTCCTGCATCTGCGCCGCTGCGCGGCCAGCGATGCCAACACCATCCCCAGCGTGCGGGCCCGCCTGCGCCCCGAAAGCGGCGAAGGTGCCAAAGGCGACGGTTACGATTTCTATCCAGGCCGTGCCCTGATCGAGGAAGAATTCGAAGCCCTTTGGCAAGCCCAGCACACCTATTACCCCGAAATTTTGACCCAGGACGTGCATGACCGTCTTTACGAGATCATCTTCAACCAGCGCAAACTAAAGGCGCCACGCATCGGCACCTGCACCATGATCACCGGCGAACAACGGCTGGCCAAGGCGCATCCGCTCTTCCAGCGTCGCCGCCTGCTGGAAGAGATAAATGCCCTGATGATCACCCTGCCGGGAGAGGAACCGAAGCGGCTGACCCTGGCGCAACGCGATCTGCTGCTGCTGAAGTTGCAGGATAAACGCAAGGTGGGGTTCGCCAGCCTGCGCAAGACGTTGCGTCTACCCGAAGAGAGCCGCTTCAACAAAGAGCACGAGCATCGAACCGACATGCCGGGCGATGAGGTAACGGCGGAACTGGGCGGCAAAACCCGCTTTGGCCCCCTATGGCACCATTTTTCCTGGGAACGCCAATGGGAGATCGTGCAAAAACTGAAAGACGAGGAAGACCCCACGGCCTTGCGGCGCTGGCTGGAAGAACAGTTTTCCACCCTGAGCGACGAACAGAAAACCGCCATCGTCACGGCCCGCCTGCCGGAAGGCTATGGCCGGTTCGGACAGACCGCCACGCTCAAACTGATCGAAGCCTTACGGGAAGATGTGCGCGTTTACAGCGAGGCGGTGGCCGCCGCCGGGCTCGGGCATCACAGCGACCGCCGTACCGGCGAGATCTTCACCGATAAGAAAGGCCGCATCGCCCTCCCCTATTACGGACTGGCGCTGGAACAACACATTATGCCGGGCACCGCCGACCCCAACGACCCCGAGGAACTGGCCATCGGCCGTTTGACCAATCCTACCGTGCATATCGGCCTCAATCAGTTGCGCCGGGTGGTCAACAGCCTGATCCGCGCTCATGGCCTGCCGGAGGAAATTTGCATCGAACTGGCCCGCGACCTTAAATTCACCGAGGAGCGGAAAAAGGAACTGACCGCCCAGAATGCCAAAAATCAGAAAGAGGCCATTCGGCGCGGTGAAAAACTGCGGGAAATCGGTCAGGCCGACACCGGCGCCAATCGCGCCCTGCTGCGGCTGTGGGAAGAATTGAACTCCGATGTCCTGGACCGCCGCTGCATTTATACCGGGCGGCACATCAGCATCGATATGCTGTTCAACGGCAGTGTCGAGGTGGACCACATCCTGCCCTTTGCCACCACCCTGGACGATTCCAACGACAACAAGATCCTCTGTCTGCGTGAAGCCAACCGCTTCAAACGCAAGCGCTCGCCCTACGAGGCCTGGGGCAACACCCCGGATTGGGACGGCATCGCGCAACGAGCGGCTCATTTGCCGCGCGGCAAGCAGTGGCGTTTCCAACCCAACGCCTTGCAACAGTTCGAGGAAAGCGGTGGTTTTCAGGCACGCCAGCTTGTGGATACCCAGTATCTTTCAAAACTGGCGCACGAATATTTACAGGTTTTGTATCCCGAGAAAGGCGTGGGCAGCCGGCATGTGCGGGTTTCCCCCGGACGCCTGACCGAACTGGTCCGCCGCAAGCTGGGTCTGAATGCCCTGTTGCCCGACCATAATCTGGCCGGCGGCGCCGACCATCCCAAAAACCGTCTGGATCATCGCCACCACGCCATCGATGCCGCCGTGGTGGCGATCATCGATACCGCCCTGCTGAACGAAATGTCACGAGCCTCGGCCCAAGACGGCGCGGAAGGCCGCGAGCGGGTGATCGTGCCCGAACCCTGGCCCACATTCCGCGACGATCTGCACCGGGCGGTGGACAGGATCATCGTCAGCCATCGCCCCGACCATGGCAGCACCGGTAAAAGCGGATTGAAACCGGGAGAGGATCAAACGGCGGGAAAACTGCATAACGATACCGCCTACGGCCTGACGGGACAAAAAGATGCCAAGGGCAACGAACAGGTTGTGCATCGTGTTCCCCTGAGCAGCCTGGAACCCAAGGATCTCCCCTTGATCCGCGATCCTCTCTTGCGCCACGGCCTGGAAAATTTTACGCGGGGCCAGACCGATAAAAAGGCGTTCGAAATCCGCCTGCGTGATTTTTCACGGCTGGGCCCCCTGCCCTATCGCGGCATCCGCCGTCTGCGTCTTTTGGAGACCTTGAAGGTGATTCCGGTCCGCGATGCGCAAGGCCGGGCCTATAAAGGCTACAAAGGGGATTCCAACAACCGCTACGAGGTTTGGGAATTGCCCAACGGAAAATGGGTATCAGAGGTGATCTCCATGTTTCAGGCGCACCAGCCGGATTACCAATCTCCCATCCGCGCCACCTACCCAACCGCCCGCAAGATTCTGCGCCTGCGGCAGAACGACCTGTTGGCCGTGGAACAGGAGGCCGGGGCACGCCAGTTGATGCGGGTGGTTAAGTTCAGTATGAACGGCGCCCTGTTTCTCTCTCCGCCCCATGAAGGCGGAGCCCTGAAAGCCCGCGATGCCGACAAGGATGATCCCTTCAAATATCTCAATACCTCGGCCAGTGGCCTGAAAAAGCTGAAAGCCCGACAGGTGCGTATCGATGAAGTAGGCCGGGTGTGCGATCCGGGATTCCCGCCCCGCACGGCACGGCGCAAAACCCGCAAACCCTAGGAGATGAGCCGCCCATGGAGCGTATCGTCGATATCGCCACCGATGGGCGGCATCTTTCCGCCCATCGCGGTTTTCTGATCGTCAGCGAGGAGCGGGCCGAAGTGGGGCGCGTGCCGCTGGACGATATCGCCGCCGTCATCATTCACGCCCATGGCGTCAGTTGGACCACCAATCTGGTGGTCGCCATGGCCGAGCGTGGGGCACTGTTGGTTCTCTGCGCCCGTAATCACGCTCCGGTGGCGGTCTGCCAGCCCCTGGATGGGCACCATGCCCAGAATGCCCGTATCCGCGCTCAATGGGAGGCGGGAAAACCTCTGATGAAACAGGTGTGGAAACAGATCGTTATCGCCAAGATCCAGTGGCAGAAAGCCGTTCTGGAGGCGTTCGGCCAACGCCATGACGCGTTTGAGCTGCTGGCCCGCAAGGTTGGATCGGGCGATCCCGCCAATATCGAAGCGCAAGCGGCCCGCCGCTATTGGCCGTTATTGATGGGGACTGATTTCCGGCGTGACCGCGAGGCTGAAGGGCTCAACGCCATGCTGAATTACGGCTATACCGTAGTGCGCGCCATTGTAGCCCGCGCTGTGGTGGCCGCCGGGCTCCATCCCTCCATCGGCGTGCATCATGCCCACCGCGGCAATGCCCTGGCTCTGGCCGATGATCTGATGGAACCGTTCCGCCCGCTGGTGGACGCCCTTACCCTATCGCTTTATCGCCAGGGAATTAGCGGCGTCACCCCCCCGGCTAAACTGGCCTATGCCCGCCTTACCACCCTGGACCTGCCGCAAGACGACATCACCACCACTGTGTCCGGCGCGGCCCAGAAAGCGGCGCAAAGCCTTTCCGCCTGTTTTCAATCGGGGCAATCGTCGGATTTGGCGCTTCCCACTCCGCCACCGTCAGCCCAACTGACCAGCCTGGAAAGCCTGTTATCATGAGCCCCACAACCTTGAGCGGATTTCGCCTGATGTGGATATTCGTGATGTTCGATCTGCCGGTTGGCACACGGGAACAAGCCCGAAAAGCCACCCAATTCCGCGATTTTCTGCTGGACGAAGGCTTCGAGAAAAGCCAGTTTTCCGTTTACGCTCGTTTCTGCGGCGGCAAAGAGAAATTCGAAAGCCACATGCGCCGTATCGAAGCCAACCTGCCCGACCGGGGCGAGGTGCATGTGCTGACTTTTACCGACAAGCAATACGAAAATATCATCCGCTTTTCGGGCCAACGCAAAAAACGCCGCCGGAAAAACCCCGACCAGCTAGCGCTTTTTTAGGAAAGCCACCATGGTTTCAAGCCACTATAGGGCCAGATATCCGTTCTATTTCAGATGGATATCCGGACACCTATTGTAGCCGTTCAGAGAATGCGGTCCAGCGGCAACGACAGTGCGCTTGACTGCTTTAGCTATGAATTGTAGCCGTTCAGAGAATGCGGTCCAGCGGCAACCTATGCAGCACCGGCTAGATGATTTCAACCATTGTAGCCGTTCAGAGAATGCGGTCCAGCGGCAACCGTCGAGGGCGTCTACATCGTCGCCGCCGAATTGTAGCCGTTCAGAGAATGCGGTCCAGCGGCAACCTACAAGCACTGGTCCCAATAGGAGCCCGAATTGTAGCCGTTCAGAGAATGCGGTCCAGCGGCAACTGGTCGGCCACGTTGAAGATGTAGTCGCCCATTGTAGCCGTTCAGAGAATGCGGTCCAGCGGCAACAGCTTGGCGAAGCGTATTGACGACCTGAAGATTGTAGCCGTTCAGAGAATGCGGTCCAGCGGCAACAACATCTCCAATGGAACCGTGGGCGTGCTAATTGTAGCCGTTCAGAGAATGCGGTCCAGCGGCAACTATACGCGCATGCGTGCCCGCGCGCATGTAATTGTAGCCGTTCAGAGAATGCGGTCCAGCGGCAACGATCACAACGGGGGGAAAGTCCATCGGAATATTGTAGCCGTTCAGAGAATGCGGTCCAGCGGCAACTACTTTTTCTGCTCCATCAATATGCCCGGAATTGTAGCCGTTCAGAGAATGCGGTCCAGCGGCAACGCGTTCACGACTGCATCAAGGCCGTCGAGCATTGTAGCCGTTCAGAGAATGCGGTCCAGCGGCAACATACCCATACCCAATTAGTAAATACAGGGATTGTAGCCGTTCAGAGAATGCGGTCCAGCGGCAACGACGGACAGGTTGGTGCACTCACCGATAAGATTGTAGCCGTTCAGAGAATGCGGTCCAGCGGCAACCAATGCTTGTAAATCTCGTAGGCGGCCGCGATTGTAGCCGTTCAGAGAATGCGGTCCAGCGGCAACTTGCATCGTGCATACTCACCTCCCCTGCCGATTGTAGCCGTTCAGAGAATGCGGTCCAGCGGCAACTGGTTCGATTGTCTCGAAATGGGTCACCCAATTGTAGCCGTTCAGAGAATGCGGTCCAGCGGCAACAGGTGGGCGCGTGATGCGCCCTTTTCTGGTATTGTAGCCGTTCAGAGAATGCGGTCCAGCGGCAACGAACTCCGCGCTGCAGATCGACGGCTGGTATTGTAGCCGTTCAGAGAATGCGGTCCAGCGGCAACTAGACTGGGCCGATCCGTATGGGAAATGCCTTTTATATCGGTCATGAACCGTCTTTATGCCTGATATAAAAGTCAGGCGGTTTTCAACGCCTGTCGTCGGGCGGAATCGGCGGCGCCCCTCACATCGCCTCGAAGCCGCCCACCTCCAGCATGATGGCCTGGAATTTCGCCAGCAGGCCCACATCCAGTTGCGCGCTCATTTCCTCGGTCATCAGGGCCAGGGCGGCGGCGGGGGAGAGGCTGGGTTTGTGGGGGCGGTGGTCGGTAAGGGCGCAGAACACGTCGATGATGCCGGCCATGCGCGACAGCTGGTTGAGGTCCTTGCCGGTGAGGCCCCGGGGGTAGCCCGAGCCGTCCAGGCGTTCGTGGTGGTGGGATACGATCAGGCCCACGCCCTTGGGGATATCGTCGCAGGTGGAGAGGATGCGTTCGGCCACCTGCACATGGTTGCGCACCGCCTCCCATTCCTGGGGGCTTAAGGCTCCGGCCTTATGCAGCACCGGGCGGGGCACCGTCATCATGCCCACATTGGCCAGCATGCCGCCGATGGCCAGCACCAGTTGCTGATCCTCGGGCAGGCCGATGGCCGAGCCGAACAGCGACATCATCGAGGCGAAGCGCAGCGAATGCACATAGGTCACGTTGTCGTGCCGGCGGATCTGGTCCAGAAGCCCGCCCAGTTCGTGATTTTGCACCGCTTCCACCACGGCCTGGCAGGATTTGCTGACATCGGCGAAGGGCAGCGGTTTCCCCCGGGTCAGATCCTCGACAATGCGGTTGAAGGCCTGCAGCGAGCTTTCCAGGGCCTTGCGCTGGCTGCCCGGCAGGGCCTGCCAGCCCTGTTCCACCCGGCCGTTGATCTGGCGCGACAGCAGCGACAGCAGGGTTTGCGGCGCATAGGGCTGCACCAGCTTTTCGCGGATACCGGCATCGCGCAACTGATCGACGGTGCGGAAATCCTCGTTATCGGCGATATAGATGGTGGGAATCCAGGCCAGGCCGGGATCCTTGCGCAAATCGCGGATCAGATTGGTGCCGCTGCCCGCCCCCACCTGCGGCCCCACCAGGATCACATCGGGGCGGCGGGCGCGCATGCCGCCGAAGGCGGCGCCCTCGTTATCGTAATCCTGCACGTCGTAATAGAGGGATAGCAGTTTGACCACATCGTTCCGATGGGTGGAATTCGAATCGATGATAGCGACGGAGTGTTTCATCTGCGCAAGGCGCCAGTGTTAAGCCTGATAATCCCTACATTCACAAAGCACACCGCCTGATTAATGTAAAACCAAAACTGCGGCGCCCCAAAGAGTGATCACTTGAACACTTTTGGGGCGCCATACCATCTCAGGCAAAGGCATAGTTATCCATGGCGATCACCCCGTATTCCACGCTGGCGTGCAGGCGCGTGGCCTTGTTGTCGGACGAGGCGCCGAGGGCGGTGAAGAAGGGCAGCAGATGTTCGTCGGTGGGGTGGTTTTCCTTGGCGTGGGGGGCCTGGGCGCGGTAATCCAGCAGCGCCTCCACATCCCCCTCGGCGGCCTTTTCGGCCAGCCAGCCGGTGAAATCGGTCACCCAGTCCTGCGGGCCGGAACGGCCGGCGCCGCTCATATAGGCGCGCAGATTGTGGGTGGCGCAGCCGGTGGCCAGGATCATCGCCCCCTCGTCCAGCAGCGATTTCAGGCATTGCCCCAAACGGTAGTGATGGCGGGGATCCTGGCGCGGCTGCACGGCGATGGGCACCACCGGAATATCGGCCTGGGGCCACAACAGGCTCATCACCGTCCAGATGCCGTGATCGAGGCCGCGCTCGGGATCGATATCGGCCACCATGAGTTCGGCGGCCTTGCCGGCCAGGGCGGTATCGCCCGGGGCCGGATAGGTCATCTTGTAGAGAAAATCGGGAAAGCCGTAGAAGTCGTAAATGGTCTCCGGCGCCGCGGCGGCGCCCACCGCCGGGGCGCGGGTGGTCCAATGCGCCGAAACCGCCAGCACAGCCTTGGGGCGCGGCAGGCTCTTGCCCAGCGAAAGCAGAAAATCGCGGGCCGGGGTCTCTTCAAAGCAGGACAGCGGCGAACCGTGCGACAGAAACAGGCTGCGGGGCGAACTGGCGGTCATGGGGCATCTCCTTGGCTGAGAAAGAGAATGGCCGCCCAATCCTTCCGGAACAATCCGGCCTGATGGAAATTCACTGTTGCCGATCCTGAAACATCAGATTCCCGTGGCCGTGGCGGCGGGATCGCGGCATCATCCGCCCCGGTTTCCCCCGCCGCCACCAGAAGGAAGGCCCTGTGTCCGATTACCGTTTCTATGCCGCGATCCTGCGTTTCGTGGCCAGCAAGACCGGCCGCGACGATGCCCGCGTCGCCGCCATGATGGAGTGCCTGAACGGTGTGGCCGCCGAGGTGGAGGCGCGGGGCGGCTTCAGCGTGGCCGCCGAACGGCTGGAGCTGACGGCCCGCGCCCTGGCCGGGGTGGCGGCCTTTCTGCAAAAACAGATCCTGCCCGAGGTGGTGGCCGAGGGCAACGGCGGCGGCGAGGCCCAGGTGCGCTGGGCCATCGACACCGCCATGGACGGCGTGAACCGCCTGCTGAGCCACGCCGCCCAGGCCGCCCAGGCCGGGGGCGAAGGCGGCCCGCTCGCCGTCAACCTGCCGCCGCCGCCCGCCGCCGTCCTTGGGAAGGCTTCCCCGCATTTATGATGACAATGGATTGACCGCCTTCCCGCCCCCTTGCATTCTAGAGCCGCCACAATGACGAAAGACGGCCCGACGCCTTTTCCGGGCCGCGCAAGGGGGAGCATGATGAGCGACAAGGTTAAATACCTGCTGGATGAAAGCCGTATTCCCAAGGCCTGGTACAATATCGTGGCCGATCTGCCGGTGCCGCCGCCGCCGCCGTTGCACCCCGGCACCCTGAAGCCCATCGGCCCCGACGATCTGGCCCCCATCTTCTGCCCCGCCATCATCGAACAGGAGGTTTCGGCCGAACGCTGGATCGAAATCCCCGAGCCGGTGCGCGATATCTACAAGCTGTGGCGCCCCTCGCCGCTGATCCGCGCCCGCCGCCTGGAACAGGCGCTGGATACCCCCGCCAAGATCTTCTTCAAGTACGAGGGCGTGAGCCCGGCCGGCAGCCACAAGCCCAACAGCTCGGTGGCCCAGGCCTATTACAACCAGCAGGCCGGCATCAAGAAGCTGACCACCGAAACCGGCGCCGGGCAGTGGGGCTCGTCGCTGGCCTATGCCGGGGCGCTGTTCGGCCTGGATGTGGAAGTCTACATGGTCAAGGTCAGCTATCAGCAGAAGCCTTACCGCCGCGCCCTGATGGAAACCTACGGCGCCCGCTGCATTCCCAGCCCCTCGCCCCTTACCGCCTCGGGCCGGGCCATTCTGGAACAGTCGCCCGACAGCACCGGCTCGCTCGGCATCGCCATTTCCGAGGCGGTGGAACTGGCCGCCCAGCGCGACGACACCAAATACGCCCTGGGCTCGGTGCTGAACCATGTGCTGCTGCACCAGACCATCATCGGCGAGGAGGCCATGCTGCAGATGGCCGATGCCGAGGCCCAGCCCGATATCGTCATCGGCTGCGCCGGCGGCGGCTCCAACTTCGCCGGCATCGCCTTCCCCTACCTGCGGGAAAAGCTGGCCGGGCGTCTCAATCCCAAGGTCATCGCCGTGGAACCGGCCTCCTGCCCCACCATGACCCGGGGCCGCTACGCCTACGATTTCGGCGATACCGGCCATCTCACCCCGCTGGTGAAGATGCACACCCTGGGCTCCACCTTCATTCCGCCGGGCTTCCATGCCGGGGGCCTGCGCTACCACGGCATGGCGCCGCTGGTCAGCCATGTGCTCAATCTGGGCCTGGTGGAACCGCGCGCCTACGCCCAGACCGAATGCTTCGCCGCCGCCGTGCAGCTGGCCCGCGCCGAGGGCATCGTGCCGGCGCCGGAATCCAGCCATGCCGTCAAGGCCGCCATCGACGAGGCCCTGCGCTGCAAGGCGGAAGGCAAGGCGGAAACCATCCTGTTCTGCCTGTCGGGCCACGGCCATTTCGACATGCAGGCCTATACCGACTATTTCGCCGGTAAACTGCAAGACGTGCCGTTCGATCAACAGGCCCTCGACAAGGCCCTGAGCGAACTGCCGCAAGTGGATGAAAGCGCGTTCTGAAGACCTCGCCGCATCCGCCGCCGTAAAACCCAAGGGGAGCGTGAACACGCTCCCCTTTTTGCTTACGGTTGTTCCGGCGTCGGGGAAAGGTTAGCATCATCGGAATACCGCTATAAAAAGCAGGGGGAACGTTCATGAGATTGGGCACTGCTCTCGTCGCACCCGCCATTGTGCTGGGCGTTGGCGGTTTCGCCGCCGGCGCCCTGGTGGCGGGCGGCACATCCGCCCTGGCCGAAGCCGGGGTCTGGCTGGGTTTGGCCGTCATGGCCGCGCTGGCCGCCGCCATAGCCCTGGCGGTGCGCAACACCGCCCTGACCGCCTTGCGCGCCCTGGGAAGCGCCGTGGAGCGGCTGGCCGAGGGCAACAGTCAGGCCGCTCTGCCGGGCGTGGGCGGCAACGACGATCTGGGACGGCTGGCCAGCGCCGTGGACAAACTGCGCACCAATCTCCTGAAAGCGGAGGCCGACGAACATCAACGGCTGGCCGAGCAGGAGAAGGGCCTGGAAAAATCCCGCAAACGCATGAAACTGCTGCTGGATTTCGATACCATGGTGGGGCGTCAGCTCCAGGAACTGAGCAGCGCCTCCGGCACCGTCACCTCCCTTACCCGCGATATGACCGATGCGGTGCACCGCACCGATCAGCATGCCGCCAGCGTGGCCGCCGCCGCCCGTCAGGCCAGCACCGATGTGCAGGGCGTGGTCAGCGCCACCGAGCAGCTCAACGCCTCGACCCAGGAAATCGCCCGCAGCATTCAAAGCACCAGCGCCATCGCCAACGAGGCGGTGGAAGGCATCGCCCGCACCGGTGAAACCATCGGCTCGCTGGCCGAGGCGGCGCAAAAGATCGGCGCCGTGGTCAGCCTGATCAACGATATCGCCAGCCAGACCAACCTTCTGGCCTTGAACGCCACCATCGAGGCGGCGCGCGCCGGTGAAGCCGGCAAAGGCTTCGCCGTGGTGGCGGGCGAGGTGAAAAACCTCGCCAACCAGACGGCGCGGGCCACCGACGAGATTTCCGAACAGGTGGCCGGCATCCAGAACACCAGCCAGGGCGCGGTGGAGGCCATCCAGCGGGTGGCGAAAACCATCAGTCAGGTGGAGGAGGTGATCGTCACCATCGTCTCGGCGGTGGAGGAGCAATCGGCCGCCACCCACGAGATCGCCCGCAGCATCGACGGCGCGGCGCGCGGCCATGGCGCCGTCAGCGACGGCATCGCCGAAGTCTCGCGCCTGGCGGCGGAAACCGACCACGTGTCCTCGGCCATGGCCGACGGCGCCGCCAAACTGGCGGGCGAGGCCGATCTGTTGCGCAGCGAAACCGAAAAAATGCTGCGCGATATCAAGGCGGTTTAAAAAACCGGGGAGGAACGCCCCCTCCCCGGTCCGTCCCTATTTGCTCCAGGCCTGCAGGCGGCGCGCCGCCTCGGCCATGTCGGCGGTGGCGCCGGCGAAGGAGAAGCGCACGAAGTGGCGGCCGTCCAGGGGATCGAAATCCACGCCGGGGGTGGCGGCCACGCCGGTTTCGGCCAGCATGCGGCGGCAGAAGGCCAGGCTGTCGTCGGTCCAGCGCGCCACGTTGGCGTAGAGATAGAAGGCGCCATCGGCCGGGGCCAGCTGCCCGAAACCGGCGGCGGGCAGTTCGGCCAGCAGGATCTCGCGGTTTTGCGCGTAGCGGGCCACGTTGGCGTTCAGCTCGTCCTTGCAGTCGAACACCGCCAGCGCCGCCGCCTGCGACAGCGACGGCGGCGAGATGAACAGATTCTGCGCCAGGCATTCCACCGCCCGCAACAGATCGTCGGGCACCACCATCCAGCCCAGGCGCCAGCCGGTCATGGAATAGTATTTCGAGAAGCTGTTGATGGTGATGACCTCGGCATGACCGGCGGCGGTGGCGGCGGGCGCGGCGTAGCTGAGACCGTGATAGATCTCGTCCGACACCAGGCGGATGCCCTCCCGGTGGCAATAGGCCACCAGCTCGGCCATTTCCCCCGCCGACAGCATGCTGCCGGTGGGATTGGAGGGGCTGGCCACGATCAGGCCGTCGAGCTTTTGTCCGAAGGCCTCCAGCCGGGCGGCGGTGGGCAGAAAGCGGCTGCTTTCCCCCACCGGGATCAGCACCGGCTCCACCCCCAGGGCGGCCAGGATATTGCGGTAGGCGGGATAGCCGGGGCAGGCGATGCCCACGCGGTCGCCGGGTTCGAACGCCGCCAGGAAGGCCAGCAGAAACGCTCCCGATGAGCCGGTGGTGACCACCACGCTCTCCGGCCGCACCGCCACGCCGTATTCGGCCCGGTAATTATCGGCGATGCGCTGGCGCAAAGGCTCCAGCCCCAGGGCCAGGGTATAGCCCAGCACATCGCTGTCGAGCGCCGCCTTGGCCGCCGCCACCACCGCCGCCGGAGCGCCGGTGGAAGGCTGGCCCACCTCCAGATGCAGAACGTCGCCGCCCGCCGCCGCCCGTTCATTGGCGGCGCGCATCACATCCATGACGATGAAGGGGGGCACCTGCCCCCGCTTCGCAACTTTAAGAGCCATGATCGTCAGTCCTTGCCCACCACCATCGCCATGCCCGCGCCGCGCGGATCGGTTTCGGCCGAGCAGCGCGCGGGACGGGGATCGCCGCTGCCGCATTGCACGGCGTTGACGCGGACATTGAGATCGCCCTCCTCCACCTGATGGCCGGCGGCCTGCAAGGCGGCGGCCTGGGGCGCGCCGGGTTCCACCGTCACCCGGTCGGGGGCGTTGGGGGCGTAGACCCGTCTGGCGGCCAGGGCCTTGTCCAGCGGCTCGTGCGCCAGCTGGGCGGCGGCCATGGTTTCGATCACCGCGTCGGCGGCGGCCGGTCCGCCACCGGCGGCGGCGGCGAAGCGGAACTCGTTGGAGTTATGGTTCAGCACCATCACCGGCCCCAGGCTATAGGGGCCGCGGCCCTTGATGCCGGGGGCGAAGGGCAGATAGAAGCCCATATTGGGCATCATGCGGCCGGTGCCGAAACTGTTGTTCATGCTGAAGCCGCACGAGACGGCCGAGCCGTCCTTGCCCACCACCACCAGGCCGGTGCCGGCCGGGGCGTCGGTGACCGGATTGCCGCCCGCCGCCTGATGGCCCGAGGCCGAATATCCGGCCATCAGGCCGTTCAGATGGGCGGTGCTCAGCAAGGCGGCGTCGGCCTGGTTGCTGGTGCCCTCCGGGTTCATCCACACCTGACGGTCGGCGAAGACGCGGGCCGAGGTTTCGGCCATCAACTGGGCGCGGCTGGCGGCGGGCGCGTCGCCGTAGCGGCCCTGCCCGGCCAGAATGCCCCACATTTCGGCCTCCACCATGCCCGCCGCCGCCGGAGCGGGAGCGAAATAGGCGGTATCGTTGCCGGTGACCACCGCCAGCGGATCGCTCCAGCGCGGCTGGGTGGCGGCGAGATCGGCCTTGCTCAGCGAACCGCCGGCGGCGGTGGCGGCGGCGATCAGGGCATCGGCCCCCTGGTCGGTATAAAGCGTGCCCACGCCGTCCACCCGCAGACGGGCCAGGGTGGCGCCCAGATCGTTCTGGGTCAGAAGTTCGCCTTCGCGCAGGCCGGTTCCCTCGCCGCCGCCGAACACGGCGCGCGAGGCCGGATCCTGCAACAGGGCGCTGGCGAACGGCTGCAGCTGCATGGCCAAGGCGCGCGAGGTGGACACGCCGAAGCGGGCCATGTTTTCCGCCGGGGTCACCAGGCTTTCCCAGCGCATGCGGCCATAATGATCATGCAGAGCGTACATGGCGCGCGGCAGCTCGGGCACGGCGGTGGGGCGGGTGGTGCCGGCCTCCAGCCGCGAGGGCGGCGGCGCCACGAAGGTCAGCGCCCGCACCTGGCCCTTGTCGTGGTCGTAGACCAGGCAGGAGCCGCCGGCGGCCAGCCCGGCCTGCGACGGCAGGGTGACCGACAGGGCGAAGGCCATGGCCACGGCGGCATCGGCGGGGGTGCCGCCGGCCGAAAGGATATCCCGGCCCAGCAGCACGGCGCGCGGCTCGTCGGCGGCGACGAATCCGGCGAAACCTTCCACATGGCCCACCACGCCCACCGGCCGGTCCGGACCGCCGCAGGCGGTCAGCAGCAGACACAGCACAGCTGCCGGTATGGCGGCACGTTGATTTCCGGCGGCGCGAGGACTACCTTTCGCTTTAACCGGAGTGTTCATCGTGTTCTTCAAACGCATATCCTTTCTGGCCGTCTTGAGCCTTTGCGGCATCGCCGCCGCCTTCGCCCCCTTAGAGGCCGAGGCGCAGCAGCTGAGCTTCATCCGCGACGCGGAAATCGAAAATACCATTCGCATGTACGCCACGCCACTGTTCGAACAGGCCGGCGTCGATCCCACGGCGGTGCATATTCATCTGGTGAACGACAAGAGCATCAACGCCTTCGTGGCGGAAGGGCTCAACCTGTTCATCAATACCGGCCTGATCATGAGGACCGACAATGCCGGTCAGCTGATCGGCGTCATCGCCCATGAATGCGGCCATATCGCCGGCGGCCATCTGATGCGCGGCGATGCCGCCATCGACAAGGCCCAGGATATCTCGCTGGCCGCCACCCTGCTGGGCCTGGCCGCC
Organism: Pseudomonadota bacterium; assembly: GCA_021782815.1. GTDB lineage: Bacteria > Pseudomonadota > Alphaproteobacteria > Rhodospirillales > Magnetospirillaceae > JAJZGK01. The sequence goes on along the minus strand of JAJXUO010000062.1, from coordinate 3,459 downwards.
GCCGTCGCCTCGGGACGCGGCGATGTGGGCTCGGCGGTGATGATGGGCGGCAACGATTCCGCCGTGCGCAACTATCTGGCCTTCAGTCGCGGCATCGAAGCCTCGGCCGATACGGCGGCGCTGACCTTCCTCGACAATCTGCACATGTCGTCGCGCGGCTTCCTGGACTTCATGGAGAAGCTGCAAAACGAGGAAATGCTCACCGGCGCCATGCAGGATCCCTATGTGCGCACCCACCCCCTGACCTCGGACCGTATCGACGAAATCCGCCATCACGTGGAAACCTCGCCCTATTCCGACGTGCCGGTGCCCCCCAGTTATGTGGAACCGCACCGGCGCATGGTGGCCAAGCTCTACGCCTTCATGAACCCGCCCGTCAGCACCCTGATGCGCTATTCGGCGAAGGACACCAGCATCGAGGCCCGTTACGCCCGCGCCATCGCCTATTACCGCGAGCCCGACCTCGGCCAAGCCCTCCCCCTGATCGACGGCCTCATCGCCCAGCGCCCCAACGATCCCTATTTCCACGAACTGAAGGGGCAGATGCTGTTCGAGAACGGCCACGCCGCCGCAGCGGTGCCCGAATACAAGAAGGCGGTGGAGCTATTGCCCGACAACGCCCTGCTGGATCAGGAGCTGGGCCAGGTGGAGGTGGAAACGGAAAATCCCGCCCTGCTGCCGGAAGCGCAGAAGGTTCTGAAGGACTCCACCGCGTCGGACCCCGAAAGCGCCGAATCCTGGCGTCTGCTGGCCATCGCCTACGGCCGCGCCGGCCACGAGGCCGAGGCCGAAGCCGCCCTGGCGGAATTTTCCGTGCTGGTGGGCCAGTGGAAGGACGCCCTCTACCATGCCGGCAAGGCCAGCAAGGGCCTGAAGCCCGGCACGCCCGAGGAACTGAAGCTGGAAGACGTGCGGGTGCAGGCCGAACAGGGCATGGCGGCGCAAGCCGCGCAGCGGCAAAACTAAAACATTCCGCGGAACAGCAAAACACCGGGCCGAAAGCCCGGTGTTTTTTATTCGGCGCAGTCGGCCAGTCCGGCTTCGGCCAGAAGAATGTCCAAGAGCGCCGCCAGGCGATCGGCCCAGGCGGCGATGGCCGCCGTCCCCTCCAGATCGCTCTGGCGCAGTTCCAGCGATACATGCAGCCGCCCCGCCGCCTGACCATGGCGATCGAGGGTATGGTTGGCAAGGCGGCCGGAATAGGGCTCGTTGTCGCCGCAGGCCAGGCCCTGGCCGCGCAAGGCGCGGATCAGCGGCAGGGCCAGGCGGCCATCCTGGTTCCACAGCACCCCCACCGGCCAGGGGCGCGGCGCGCCGCCCTTGAGGCAGGGGGTGAAACTATGCACCGCCACCAGGGCGGCGGCGGCGCCGTCCGCCTCCAGGCGGGCCAGTTCGGCGGCGATGGCCTGATGATAGGGATCATACCAGCGCTCGGCCCGCAGGCGCCGCGCCGCCGCCGACAGATCCCGGTTGCCGGGAATGACGGTGCCGTCGCTTTCGGCGCAGATGGAGGTGGCATGGCCGGGCGGACGATTGCAGTCGATGACCAGACGCGAAACCCCGGCCAGCAGCGCCGGAGCGTCCAGCCGTTGCGCCAGGGCCGCCGTCAGCGCCGCCGCCCCCGGATCCCAGCCGATATGGCGCAGCCGTTCGGCCTCGGTCAGGCCCAAACCGTTGAGGTCGGGCGGCACCAGGGGGCTGGCATGATCGCACAGCAGCAGCAGCGGCCGGCGGCTGCCGTCGTTCAGACGGTGAAAGGGCAGAATGTGCGGCGGAAAGGGCAAGGCGGGCATGGCGGGGGAGTATAATCCCCCGCCAGGCGGGCTTAAACCGAATTGCGGTGATCGGACCCGATCACCGCACCCTCATGCGCCGGGCGGGTTTCTCCGAAACCCTTGGCGTCGTGCCTGATGGCGCGCTTTGCCTCACCGCGCCATCAGGCGCGCGTCGCCTTGCTCCTAGAAAGAAACTTGGCAGCCCCGGTCATGCTGCCAGGGGTGTGATCTGGACGGCATAGCCGAGGTTTTGCAGGCGGGCGAGGAGGCGGTTGGTCTGTGCGGCCTTGGCCCGCTGGTCGAAGTGGTCCGGCCCGAGATCCTGGTACAGCGTTCCGTCCTTGAGCATGTGGTAGATGGCGGTGAGGATGGAGGCGGCGACGGCGCCGATGGCTTTCTTGGGACCGCGCCGGGAGCGCAGGCGATGGAACTGGGCCTGGAGGTAGCTGCCCTTGGTGCGGACGGCGGCCCAGGCGCACTGGACGAGCATGGTCTTGAGCCAGGCGGCGCCTTTGCGCATGCGGTTGGACCGGCGCTTTCCGGCACTCTCATCGTTCCTGGGACACAGGCCGGCCCAGGACTTGAGGTGACCGTCGGTGGGAAAACGGCCCATGTCCAGGCCGATCTCGGCGAGGATGGCCTGGGCGCTGAGCGTGCTGATGCCGGGGATGGAACTCAGGATTTCGACGGCTTGGCGAAAGGGTTCGACGTTGGCGTCGACCTCCTGGTCGATCCGGGCGATGGCGGCGTCGAGGGCATCGATTTGCCGAAGATGCAGGTCCAGCATGAAGCGGTGATGTTTGGTCACCCGGCCGCGCAGGGACTCCCGGAGGCTGTCGCGCGGCGCCTTGATCCGCCGATGGGCGAGGCCCGCCAGGGCGGCGGGATCGTTCTCGCCGGCGATCAGCGCCTCGACCATGGCGCGGCCGGACAGTCCCATCACGTCGGAGATGACCGAATCGAGCTTGATGTTGGCGTCCTCCAGCGTCTTCTGGAGCCGCTGGATATGGCTGCTGCGCTCGCGGACCAACTGCTTGCGGGTCCGCAGCAGGTCGCGCATCTCCTGCGTCTGCTCGTCGGGCACGAAGCTGGCCCGGACCAGGCCATGGGCCATCAGGTCGGCCAGCCAGGTGGCGTCGTTGACGTCGGTCTTGCGGCCCGGCACGTTCTTGACGTGGGCCGCGTTGGCCAGGATCAACTCGAAATCGCCGTCGCTCAGGATATGCCATACCGGCCGCCAGTAGATGCCGGTCGCCTCCATGACGATATGCGTGCAGCCTTCGGCCGCCAGCCATGCCGACAAGGCCATCAACTCCGATGTCGTCGTCTTGAATGTCTTGACCTCGCGCTTGACGGCGCCCTCCATCATGTGGCGGACGCAGGCCACCACGCTGTCCTTGTGCACGTCCAAACCGGCGCAATGCGGATGCAGAACTTCCATCGCTCCTCCCAGTACGCCGCCGACGTGGAACCCCCGTTGAGGAAATCTAGAAAACGTGCTCCGGGGCCGTCACCAGCCCTCGACACAATGCGGGGTGCTCAAGGGCCCCGGGTCCGACTAACCGACGGGTTCGCTTACACCAAGGAAACACCGACCTCTGGGCCGACGACGCCTATGCACGATACATCAGACTCCCACCCGTTTCATGCATCGCGGGTCGGCAACGCCGGTGGGGGGCTAACC
>JAJXUO010000061.1 GCA_021782815.1 Pseudomonadota bacterium | reverse complement strand
GATGAGTTTGACTCATCGCGACGCCGGTTAGGAGCAAGGCGACGCGCGCCTGATGGCGCGGTGAGGCAAAGCGCGCCATCAGGCACGACGCCAAGGGTTTCGGAGAAACCCGCCCGGCGCATGAGGGGGCGGTGATCGGTTCCGATCACCGCAATTCGGTATTACGCCTCTTCGGCGGCCAGGGCGCGGGCCATCTGGCTCAGGGCTTCCTGATGCCGCTCGTTGCTGATGCTGGAAAAGTTCCGGGCCAGCTCCAGGCACATGCGCTGCCGGGCGGTCAGATCCGGGGCGCGCTGATTTTCCAGGCCCTCGAAGAAATATCCCACCGGCACGCCCACCACCTGGGCGATTTCGTAAAGACGGCCCGCCGAAATGCGGTTGATGCCGCGTTCGTATTTATGGGCCTGTTGATAGGTCACCCCGATCAGATCGGCCATCTGCTGCTGGCTGAGTCCCAGCATGATGCGGCGTTCACGAATCCGGGCGCCGACATGGCGGTCGGTGTCGTTGGCGCGATTGAGGGGTTTGGCGGCTTTGGCGTCCGAATGTGTAGGCATTGTCCCTGACCTGAAAAAGAACGTCCGTCCGTTGGCCGTGGAGGCGGCGGTCGGTTTGGCGGTTTGGTTTTAGTGATGATGTCCTTAGGTGCTTATTCTCATTTTCATACTGGAGCAACAAAATAATAGCCCCTTGGAGACCCCAGGGTGAAAAATGCAGCTAATACAGGCGATTTATTCATAAAAAAGCACGTTTTTCGTGCTGAAATCGCGTATTTTGGTCTTAAAAAGCAGTGTGCGATAATCCGCACAGGTGCATAAGAAAAATTTTATATTCCAAAATTGCGAGGTCATGACGCGGCATGGCGAAGGATCGCTAAAGTCAGAACGAAACTATAGGAAAGTAATCTTATATTTCGGATCCGGCCGGCCGGACTTGCGGCAAGGTGACGTGGAAGACGCTGCCCGGCCCTTCGGTCGGATCGGTGATCCAGATGCGTCCGCCGGCCGTTTCCACGATCTTACGGCAAATGGCCAATCCGATGCCGGTGCCTTCGACCTGGCTTGACGGCACCAGCCGCTGAAAGGGCTGAAAGGCGCGCTCGCGTTCGTCGGAAGCGATGCCGATACCGTTGTCGCTCACGGTGATTTCCCACATGCGGCCAAGATCGCGCCAACTCACCCGCACCTGCGGCGGCCGGTCGGGCGCGTGGTATTTCAAGGCATTGCCGATCAGGTTTTGAAACAGCCGCATCAGTTCCAGTGGGTTGCCGAACACCGTGGGCAGGCCGGGATCGAGGCGGATGCAGGCGCTGTTTTCGGCAACGGAGAGGGCGAGATTTTGCAGCACCTCGTCCAGGCAGGCGCTCAAGGAGACCAGGGCGCGTTCGCCCACGCGGCCGACGCGGGAGTAATCCAACAGTCCCTGGATCAGGAGATCCAGACGACGGGCGCCGTCGCTGGCAAAGCCGAGAAAGGCGGTCTGATCCTCGTCCAGCCTGCCCTCCAGGCTGCGGGCCAGCAGGGCGAGATAGCTGGTGATCATGCGCAAGGGCTGGCGCAGATCGTGCGAGGCCACATAGGCGAACTGTTCCAGCTCGGCGTTGGAGCGGCGCAGATCGGTTTCCAGCGCCTTCAGTTCCGTGATGTCGTGGAACACCAGCACCGCGCCCACCACCACGTCGGCGACCGAGAGCGGCGAGATCACATATTCCACCGGGATCACCGTGCCGTCGCGCCGGGTGAAGAATTCGTCGCGCACCCGCCGGGTGGCGCCGTTCAGCACATCGTGGCACAGCGCGCAGCTTTCCGGCACCACCGGGATGCCCTCGGCGGTGAGATGCCCGGTCACATGCATGCCGATCTGCCCTTGCATCTCCTCTTGCGAGGGCCAGCCCAGAATGGCCGCCGCCGCCGGGCTGGTGAAAATCACCCGCCATTGGTCGTCGAAGCAGAGAATGCCTTCGGCGGCATTTTGCAGCACCAATGCCAGGCGGGCCGAGGTGGCGCGCAGGTCGCTTTCGCTTTGCAGGCGGTCGCGTTCGGCCTGTTTGCGTCGGGTGATGTCGCGGGCCGAGGCGTAAAGCAGGGTGTGTCCCTCCACCTGCAGGGCATGGGTGGACACCTCCACGTCCAGGATCCGGCCATCCCGGCGCAGGAAACGGGTTTCAAACAGGCCGTCGTCGTTACGACAAATCAGGCTGTCGAGGAAATCCGGGAGATCCTGGCCGGAAAATTTACAGTCCCAGTCCTGCACATGCAGCGGTGGCGGCTGGTCGGGATCATAGCCCAGCAGGGCATAAAACGAGCGGCTGGCCTCCAGCAGGGCGCCGTCGCCGTCGCAGATATGGATGCCGTCGCTGGCGGTGGCCATCAGCGCCTGATAGCGCTGGGCGGCGCGATGCAAGGTGGCGCGGCTGTGACGGTCGCGGCGATACAGCAGCACCAGTCCGGTGGCCAGCAGCAAGGCGGCGCAGGCGCTCATCCAGGCCTGTTTGCGCCAGGTCCGCAGAACGTCGTCCACCGACAGGCCGACGACGACGGCCAGGGGATAGCGTTCCAAGGCCCGGAAGGCGTAAAAGCGGCGGACGTGATCGAGAGGGCTGACGAAAACGCCCTGTGCCGCGGGGCGGCCGGCCAGCACGTCCCGGCGTAGCGGGTTGTCGCCGTCGGGCGGCGGGTCGGCGGGCTCCGCGGCGCTCAGATCGGGGCGGCGCAGCACCAGGCGAAAGGTATCGGTTCGGCGCAGCGCCACCAGTTCGTCGCGGCCGATGCCCAGGCGCTGAATTTCCTCGCGGAACTGAGCCAGATTGAGGGCGGCGTTCACTACGCCGTACAGCCGTCCGGCGCCGTCGCGCAAGGGCACGGCCATAATGATGATACGGTCGCCGGTGGCGCGGCTGATCAGCACGTCCGACAGGACCAGCGACAGGGCGGGGTGGCTCAGCAGGGTGCGGAACCACGGGCGGTCGTCCACCCGGAGAGGCATGTGGGGATTGCCGGGGCCGGCGCCGAAGCGGGCCAGCCCGTCGGCGTCGAAAATCCGGTAGGTGAGCACGGCGGGGAACAGGCGCAGATTGTTGGCCATATCGGCCTCCAGGGTCTGGCGGCGTTCCGGAGAGACCGGCCGGATCAGGTCGGACGGGGTGATTTCCCGGACGATGACGCGAAGATCGCCCTCGGCATGCGACAATTCCCCTTCGATGATCGCCGCCAGGGTATTGGCCAGATTGGCCGTCGTCAGGCGGGCCTCGCCCAGGGCGGTGTGGTGGGCGGTCCACAGGATATAGCCCAGGAGGGCGAGAATGCAGGCGCCGGCGCTGACATATCCCCAGAAGCCACTTTTAGGAGCAAGCGTCATGGTCTGGTCGCGCCCGAACGTCATGATTGCAAGAGATTTAAGCTTGAACCGACCTATGGTGCTGGTCAAGGACGAGAAAAAACCCCGCCGACGGTTGTCGGCGGGGTTTTCCCATCAGGCGGAGGCGGGGATTACACCGCCACGCTGTCGGCCACGCTGCGGAAGGCTTCGATCTGATCGAAGTTCATGTAGCGGTAGATGTCGGCGGCCTTTTTGTTCACCACCTCCACCTGGGCCAGGTACTCGGCCACGGTGGGGATCTTGCCCATCAGGGCGCAGACGGCGGCCAGCTCGGCCGAGCCGAGATAGACGCGGGTGTCGAGGCCCAGACGGTTGGGGAAGTTGCGGGTGCTGGTGGACATGGCGGTGGAGCCCCGGCGCACCTGGGCCTGATTGCCCATGCACAAGGAGCAGCCGGGCATTTCCATGCGGGCGCCCGATTTGCCGAGGATGCTGTAATAGCCTTCCTCATTGAGGATCAGCGCGTCCATCTTGGTGGGCGGGGCGATCCACAGGCGGGTGGGGATGTCGGACTTGCCTTCCAGCACCTTTCCGGCGGCGCGGAAGTGACCGATATTGGTCATGCACGAGCCGATGAACACCTCGTCGATGGTATCGCCGGCCACGTCGGACAGCAGCTTGACGTCGTCGGGATCGTTCGGGCAGGCCACGATCGGTTCCTTGATGTCGGCCAGATCGATGTCGATGACGGCGGCATATTCGGCATTGGCGTCGGGGGCCAGCAGCTCGGGCTTGGCGATCCAGGCTTCCATGGCCTTGATGCGGCGGCCCAGGGTGCGGGCGTCCTCGTAGCCGTTGGCGATCATCCACTTCATCAAGGTGATGTTCGAGCGCATGTACTCGATGATCGGTTCCTTGTTGAGGCGCACGGTGCAGGCGGCGGCCGAGCGTTCGGCCGAGGCGTCGGTCAGTTCGAAGGCCTGTTCCACCTTAAGGTCGGGCAGACCCTCGATTTCCAGAATGCGGCCCGAGAAGATGTTCTTCTTGCCCTTCTTTTCCACCGTCAGCAGGCCCTGGCGGATGGCGTAAAGCGGAATGGCGTTGACCAGATCGCGCAAGGTGACGCCGGGCTGCATCTTGCCCTTGAAGCGCACCAGCACCGATTCCGGCATATCCAGCGGCATGGTGCCGGTGGCGGCGGCGAAGGCCACCAGACCCGACCCGGCCGGGAAGGAGATGCCGATGGGGAAGCGGGTGTGGGAATCGCCGCCGGTGCCCACGGTGTCGGGCAGCAGCAGACGGTTCAGCCAGGAGTGGATGACGCCGTCGCCGGGACGGAGCGCGATGCCGCCGCGGGTGGAAATGAAGCCCGGCAGTTCCTTATGGGTCTGCACGTCCACCAGCTTCGGATAAGCGGCGGTGTGGCAGAAGGACTGCATGACCAGATCGGCCGAGAAGCCGAGGCAGGCCAGATCCTTCAGTTCGTCGCGGGTCATGGGGCCGGTGGTGTCCTGGCTGCCCACGCTGGTCATGCGCGGCTCGCAGTAGGTGCCGGGACGCACGCCCTGGCCTTCCGGCAGACCGCAGGCGCGGCCCACCATCTTCTGGGCCAGGGTGAAGCCCTTGCCGGAATCGACGGGGGCCTGGGGCAGGCGGAACACGGTGGAGGCGGGAAGGCCCAGGGCCTCGCGGGCCTTGGCGGTGAGGCCGCGGCCGATAATCAGGGGAATGCGGCCGCCGGCGCGCACTTCGTCGAAGATGACGTCGGACTTGACGGTGAACTCGGCGATCAGCGCGCCGTTCTTGAAGGCCTTGCCCTCATAGGGCTTCAGCTCCACCACGTCGCCCATGTCCATCTTCGAGACGTCGAGCTCGATGGGCAGGGCGCCGGCGTCTTCCATGGTGTTGTAGAAGATCGGGGCGATCTTGGAGCCCAGACAGACACCGCCGAAGCGCTTGTTGGGCACGAAGGGAATATCCTCGCCGGTCCACCACAGCACCGAGTTGGTGGCGGACTTGCGCGACGAACCGGTGCCGACCACGTCGCCGACATAGGCCACCAGATTGCCCTTGGCGGCCAGATCGGCCAGCTTCTGCACCGGGCCGCGCACGCCGGGCTCTTCCGGCTCGATGCCGGGGCGGGCGTTCTTCAGCATGGCCAGGGCATGCAGCGGAATGTCGGGGCGGCTCCAGGCGTCGGGGGCGGGCGACAGATCGTCGGTGTTGGTTTCGCCGGTCACCTTGAAGATGGTGACGGTGAGGCTGGCCGGCACTTCGGGGCGCGAGGTGAACCATTCGGCGTCGGCCCAGGACTGGATGACGGCCTTGGCGTTGGCGCTGCCCTTGTCGGCCAGCTCTTTCACGTCGTGGAAATAGTCGAACATCAGCAGGGTCTTCTTCAGACCCTCGGCGGCGGCGGCGCCGCACGCGGCGTCGTCCAGGAGGCCGATCAGCGGCTTGATGTTGAAGCCGCCCAGCATGGTGCCCAGAAGCTCGGTGGCCTTGACCTTGGAAATCAGGGCGTTGCTTTCGGCGCCGGTGGCGACGGCGGCCAGGAAGTCGGCCTTGATCTTGGCGGCATCGTCCACGCCGGCGGGCACGCGGTGGGTCAGAAGCTCCACCAGGGTCGCTTCCTCGCCCTTGGGCGGGGTGCGCAGCAGAGCCACCAGCGCCTCGGTCTGCTTGGCCGACAGCGGCAGGGGCGGAATACCAAGCGCGGCACGTTCGGCGACATGCTGACGATAAGATTCAAGCACGGCAAAATCCTTTCTTGACTAAAGAAGGGTTTCTGGAACCGATGGCTCCGTCCCGTTGCGACGGGCTCGGGGCGATATGGTGCGCCGCGGGTCTTCGGTATGTTCGGACGGGAAGATAGCAACTTTCCCGCCGGGGTAAAACGGAAGAAAGTTGCTTCCCCTCCGGCTGAAAGGCCGGGAGGGATTTTCTCCCTACGTCTCCATATGGGGATCCTGGGCGGCGGCCACCAGCCAACGCCGGACCAGGGCCAGCTCCGCCTCGCTGAAGCCCTCGGCCAATGCGGCCTCAAGGGGGGCGATGCGCCGGCGGCAGGCGTCCAGCAGGGTCTCGCCCGCAGGGGTGGGGCGGATCATCTGGATGCGGCCGTGGGCGGCGTGGGCCTGGCGCGCCACCCAGCCCGCCTTCAAAAGATTGCCGACGATCACGCTCAGGGTTTGCGGCGTGAGCTGGGTCAGGCGGGCCAGATCGGCGTCGGAGGCGCCGGGATAGGCCCGGACCATGGTCAAGACCAGAAATTGCGGCAAGGTCAGGCCCGCTTCGCCCAGGGCGCGGTCCATGCGCAGGCGGTGGGCGTTGGCGGCCTGACGCAGCAGATAGCCGAGATATCCGGCCTCGCCGCGTTTGCCTTCGCCCACGGCGGGAATGGCGGAGCCGGAGGGGGGCTTGCGCATAATGTAAGAGCTCTTATATGTTATTCGTGTTCTGATATCACCCTACCCCATCCTCCCGGAGACCGCCATGACCGAACCCGTCGCGCCCATTACCCAGAAGGCGTTTTACGCCACCGCCCCCGCCGCCGTGCAGGCGCTCCTCGATCTCGGCAAGGCGGTGGACGCCTCGGGGCTCGACAAGGAACTGAGCGAACTGATCAAGCTGCGGGTGTCGCAGATCAACGGCTGCGCCTATTGCACCAAGCTGCATCTCGATACCGGCCGCACGCTGGGGGTGGAGGCCGCCAAGCTGGATCTGGTGGCGGTGTGGCCCGAGGTGGCGCTGTTCAGCCGACGCGAGAAGGCGGTGCTGGCCTGGGCCGAGGCCTGCACCCGTCTGCCGCCCGATGCCGCCGCCGATCGCGCCTATGCCGCTCTTCGCGCCGAATTTTCCGAAAGCGAGGCGATCTTTCTGACCGCCGCCATTGCCAATATCAACGCTTGGAACCGTATCGCCGCGCCGTTGCATTACGTGCTGCCGGGCGATTGATCCGGTCGATTTCGCTTGGAGCCGCCTCAACATTTGCTAAGGTGCGGGGCCATGAGCGATTTTGCCCCCAATGCCCGGTTTTCCGGCCATGATCTGGCCTGCCTGCGCGGTGAGCGCCTGGTTTTCACCCGCCTGGATTTCGTCCTCGAGGCCGGGGGCGCCCTGCTGCTGCTGGGCCCCAACGGTTCGGGAAAATCCAGCCTGCTGCGGCTGCTGGCCGGTCTTTTGAAACCGGCCGCCGGCCGCCTGGCCTGGAACGATCAGCCTGTGGCCGAGGACCGCGAGGCCCATTCGGCCCGCGTGCATTATGTCGGCCATCACGACGCGGTGAAGCCGGTGCTGACGGTGTGGGAGAATCTCCGCTTCTGGGCCGGTTTGCACAGCCCGGCGGCGGGCGACGCCCTCACCGCCGAGGCGTTGGAGCGTTTCGATCTCAAGCGTCTGGCCGAGGTCCCGGGCAAGCTGCTCTCGGCCGGACAGAAACGCCGCCTCAATCTGGCGCGCCTTTTGGCGGCTCCGGCTCCGGTGTGGCTGCTGGACGAGCCGACGGTGGCCCTGGACCGCGCCTCGGTCAAACGGCTGGAGGCCGACATCGCCCGCCATCGCGGCGCAGGCGGCATGGTCATTCTCTCCACCCATGCCGAGATCGATCTGCCCGGCGCCGCCGAGCTGCATCTCAACCGCTTTACCCCGGTGGCGTCCGAAGCGGTGCTGCTGGCCGACGATGAGGAGGACTGGGTATGAGCCGCCTCTTCGGCATTATTCACCGCGATCTGCGGCTTGCCCTGCGTCAAGGCAGCGACAGCGTGATGGTGGTGACCTTTTTCGTGCTGACGGTGGTGCTGTTTCCTTTCGGCATCGGGCCTGAGGCCAATATTCTGGAACGGGTCAGTTCCGGCGTGCTGTGGGTGACGGCGCTGCTGGCCTCCATGCTGTCGCTCGACCGGCTGTTCCAGGCCGATTACGAGGACGGCAGCCTGGAGCTGCTGGCCCTGACCCCGACGCCCCTGGAACTGCTGGTGCTGGGCAAGGTGACGGCGCATTGGCTGACCACCGGCCTGCCGCTGATGGTGGCGGCGCCGGTGCTGGCGGTGCTGTTGAATATGAACGCCGACGGTTTCGTCACCCTGCTGCTGACCATGCTGCTGGGCACCCCCACCCTGTCGCTGATCGGGGCCATGGGCGCGGCCCTGGTGCTGGGGGCGCGCCGGGGCGGCGTGCTGCTGTCGCTCCTGGTGCTGCCGCTCTATATTCCGGTGCTGATTTTCGGCGTGGGCGCCATCGATGCCGCCGTGCAGGGCCTGCCGGTGCAGTCCCATCTGCTGATATTGGGGGGCATGCTGCTGGCCGCATTGGCCCTAACCCCCTGGGCAACGGCGGCCGCACTCCGTCAAGCTCTTGAGTGACATAGGGTTAATATTGGTTTTGGATTAATTCCAAATGTGGGGCCTTACTATCGCCGCATTTGCAGTCCACTGGTATTGTCGCCCGACACGCGGTAGAACGGACCGCGCTCAACGAACGGACATGTTAAACGGATCGCCATGCATCGCTTCGCCAACCCCGCCCGTTTCCTGCGTCTGGCCTCGGCCATTCTGCCGTGGTCGTCGGCGCTCAGCGCCCTGCTGATCTCCGCCGGGCTCTATTTCGCGCTGTTCCATTCCCCCGCCGATTATCAGCAGGGCGAAACCGTGCGCATCATGTATGTGCATGTGCCGTCGGCCTGGCTGGCCATGGCCTGCTACTCCACCATGGCGCTGTCCAGCGCCGTGGCGCTGATCTGGAAGCATCCGCTGGCCGATCTGATCGCCAAGGCGGCCTCGCCCATCGGCGCCTCCTTCACCTTTCTCTGCCTGGTGTCGGGGTCCCTGTGGGGACGGCCCATGTGGGGCACCTGGTGGGCCTGGGACGCCCGTCTCACCAGCATGCTGATCCTGTTCTTCCTCTATCTCGGTCATATGGCGCTGATCAACGCCTTCGACGATCCCAGCCGCGGCGCCAAGGCAGCGGCGATTCTGGCCCTGACCGGGTTCGTCAATATCCCCATCATCAAATTCTCGGTGGATTGGTGGAACACCCTGCACCAGCCGGCCAGCGTCAGCAAATTCGGCATGCCCAGCATCGATCCGGCCATGCTGCTGCCGCTGCTGCTGATGGCGCTGGGGTTCACCTGCTTTTTCGTCACCATGCTCCTGATCCGGGTGCGGACCGAGATCATCGCCTCGAAACTGCGCGCCATCCGCATGACGCAGATCCACACCGCGCATGTCGCGGTTCCGGTCACCGAATAGGGAGGGGCGATGGACACGCTGGCCAACTATCTCCATATGGGCGGGTATGCCCGTTTCGTCTGGCCCGCCTATGGGCTGGCGGCGCTGGTGGTGGGCGGGCTGCTGCTGGCCTCGCTGCGCGACTTGAAGGCGCGCGAGCGCGAACTGAAGGCCCTGCAGGACAGCGTGCCCGGCCGCCGCGGCCGGTCGCGCGCCGCGTCCGAGCAGGAATAATAAGACTCAGAAAGGGAACGCGCGTGACCCGCAAGCAACGACGCCTTTATTTCGTCATCCTGGGCATGCTGGCCCTGGGTGCGGCCACCGCCCTGGTGCTGACGGCGGTGGGCGACGGCATGGTCTATTTCTATACGCCGCGCGACCTGCAGACCAAACATATCAGCCCCGACCGCCGGGTGCGCATCGGCGGCCTGGTCAAGCAGGGCTCGGTGGTGCGCGACGGCAAGACGGTGCATTTCGTCATCACCGATCTCACGGCGGAGCTCAAAACCACCTATACCGGCGTGCTGCCCGATCTGTTCCGCGAGGGGCAGGGCGTGGTGGCCGAGGGCAAGGTGGATCGGAACGGCGTGTTCCAGGCCTCGGAGGTTCTGGCCAAGCATGATGAGAAATACATGCCCAAGGACGTGGCCGAGGCTCTGAAGAAATCGGGACACTGGCAAGGCGAGACACCGCAAAAATGATTCCGGAAATCGGCCATTTCGCCCTGATCCTGGCGCTGTTCGTGGCGCTGGTGCAGGCCATCATCCCCCTGGTGGGCGCCGCCCGCGACGATCGTCCCTGGATGGATGTGGCGCGCACCGCCGCCTTCGCCCAACTGCTCCTGGTGGGGCTGGCCTTCGGCGCCCTGGTGTGGGTGCATGTCACCAGCGACTTCTCGGTGCTGAACGTGGTCCAGAACAGCCACACCGACAAGCCGATGCTCTATAAGATCACCGGCGTGTGGGGCAATCACGAAGGCTCCATGCTGCTCTGGGTGTTCATCCTGGCCCTTTACGGCGCCGCCCTGGCCCTGTTCGGACGCAATCTGCCGCCGGCCCTGCGCGCCCGCGCCCTGGCGGTGCAGGCCATGATCTCGGTGGGCTTCCTGGTTTTCATCCTTTTCACCTCCAACCCCTTCGCCCGGATCGATCCGGCGCCGATGAACGGCAACGGTCTCAATCCGCTGCTGCAGGATCCCGGCCTGGCCTTCCATCCGCCCTTCCTTTATCTGGGCTATGTCGGCTTCTCCATGGCCTTTTCCTTCGCCATCGCCGCCCTGATCGAGGGCCGGGTGGATGCCGCCTGGGCGCGCTGGGTGCGGCCCTGGACCCTGGCGGCCTGGAGCTTCCTGACCCTGGGCATCGCCATGGGGTCGTGGTGGGCTTACTACACCCTGGGCTGGGGCGGCTGGTGGTACTGGGATCCCACGGAAAACGCCTCCTTCATGCCCTGGCTGGCGGGTACGGCCCTGCTGCATTCCGCCGTGGTGGTGGAAAAGCGCGACACCCTGAAGGCCTGGACCATCCTGCTGGCCATTTTCGCCTTCTCGCTGTCGCTGCTGGGCACCTTCATCGTGCGCTCGGGCATCGTCACCTCGGTGCACAGCTTCGCCTCCGATCCCACTCGCGGCGTCTTCATTCTGGGGCTGCTGGTGCTGGCGGTGGGCGGTTCGCTCACCCTGTTCGCCGTGCGCGCCCCGTCCCTGAAAGGCGGCGGGCTTTTCGCCCCCATTTCGCGCGAGGGCAGCCTGCTTCTCAACAACGTGCTGATGAGCACCGCCTGCGGCACCGTGCTGCTGGGCACGCTTTATCCGCTGTTCGCCGATGTGCTCAACCTGGGCAAGGTGTCGGTGGGCGCGCCCTTCTTCAACGCCGTGTTCATTCCGCTGATGATCCCGCTGATCGCCACCATGGCCCTGGGGCCGATGCTGTCGTGGAAGCGCGGCGATCTGGGCGGGGCGCTGGGCCGCCTCAAACTGGCCTTTGTGGCGGTGCTGCTGGCCGGCTGCGCCGCCTGGCTGCTGGCCGGCGGCAGCGCCAAGCCCTTGCAGGCGGCGGGCGGCATCGCCCTGGCCGCCTGGCTGTTCATCGGCACCCTGGTGGAATGGGCCGAACGGGTGCGGCTGTTCCGCGTTCCCCTGGCCGAGGCGCTGCGCCGCGCCATCCATCTGCCGCGCGCCGCCTACGGCATGAGCATCACCCACGCCGGTCTGGCGGTGGTGGTGGTGGGGATCACCGGCTCGGCCTGTTGGACCAGCGAAAAGATCACCATGATGCATCCGGGCGAAACCGTGGCCCTGGCCGGCTATCAGATGACCTTGAACGGTGTCGAGGACGGGGTGAAGGGGCCGAACTATACCGCCGCCCGCGCCCATTTCACCGCCCGCGAGAATGGCCGGGTCATCGCCGAGATGTATCCGGAAAAGCGGCTTTACACCATGCCGCCCCGTCCCACCACCGATGCCGCCATTCATACCAATTTCATCAGCGATCTTTACGCCGTGATCGGGGACCCCGACGGCAAGGGCGGCTATGTGGTGCGGCTCTACCACAATACCCTGGTGCCGTGGATCTTCCTGGGGGCGGTGATCATGGTGCTGGGCGGCGTGGTGTCGCTGACCGACCGCCGCCACCGCGTGGGCGCCCCCGCCCGCAAGGCCACCTCCATCGCTTCGGTTTAGGGGAAACGATCCATGCGCCGCATCGCCTTTCTGCCGGTGGTTCTCTTCGTCGTCCTGGCTGGCTTTTTCGGCTACCGTCTGCTGCTGATCCAGCGGGGCGACAGCCCCAGCTTCATTCCTTCGGTGATGGTCAATAAACCGGCCCCCGATTTCCAGCTGCCGCCGGTGTTCGCCGGCACCCCCGGCTTCAGCAGCGCCGCCTTCAAGGGCCGGGTGACGCTGGTGAACTTCTTCGCCTCGTGGTGCATTCCCTGCCGCAGCGAGCATGCCCTGCTGTCGGGCCTGAAGGGCCAGGGCTTCCAGCTGGTGGGCGTGGATTACAAGGACAAGCCCGAGGCGGTGAAGGCCTGGCTGGCCCGCGAAGGCAATCCCTATGATGTGCTGGTGGCCGACGAGAACGGCCAGACCGGGATCAATTTCGGCGTCTACGGCGTGCCGGAAAGCTACCTGATCGATAAACAGGGTCGCATCCGCTTCAAGCAGACCGGTCCCTTCACGCCGGAGGCCATCGAAAAGGATCTGCTGCCCAAGGTGGCGGAGCTGAATAAATGAAAAAACCGGCCCTGATACTGGCCGCCCTGATCGGCCTTTACAGCCTGCAGATCGCGCCGGCCCTGGCGGTGCAGCCCGATGAAATGCTCTCCAACCCCAAGCTGGAGGCCCGGGCCCGCGCCATCGGCAAACAATTGCGCTGCCTGGTGTGCCAGAACGAGTCCATCGACGATTCCGATGCCGATCTGGCGCATGACCTGCGCCTGCTGGTGCGCCAGCGGCTGTTGGCCGGCGATACCGATGCCCAGGTGAAGCAGTATCTGGTGGACCGTTACGGCGATTACGTGCTGCTGAAACCGCCCTTCAACGCCGACACCCTGGTGCTGTGGCTGGGACCGGCGGGATTCTTCCTGCTGGCCGTGGGCGGCGCCGTGCTGTTCTATCGCGGCCGCCGCGCCGGCGGCGGCGAGGCGGCGCCGGTGTTGAGCGAGGATGAGAGCAAACGCGCCAAGGCGCTGCTGGACACCGACGGTGAAGGGGACAAGGCATGATCTGGCTGGTGTTCGCCGTCATTCTGGTGGCCGTGCTGGCGTTGCTGCTGGTGCCGCTGCTGCGGCCGCAGACCACCGCCACAGCCCGTTTGGGCTATGATGTGGCGGTCTATAAGGATCAGTTGGCCGAGGTGGCGCGCGATTGCGAGCGCGGTCTCCTGACCGAGAGTCAGGCCGCCGGGGTGCGGACCGAAATTCAGCGCCGGCTGCTGGCCGCCGCCGATGCCGATGGCCGCGCCGCCGCGCCCGATGAGCGCCGTCTGGAAACCGGCCGCCGTTTACGGCTGGTGGCCGGTATGCTGGTGCTGACGGTGGTGCCCCTGGGCACGCTGCTGATCTATGGTCTTTTAGGCTCGCCCGATCTGCCGGGCCAGCCCTACGCGGCGCGTCTGAACAGCCCGCAGTTCCAGCTGACCGCCATGGCCGACCGCTTGGCCCGGCACCTGCAAACGCAGCCGGATGCCCGCGGTTATGTGGCCCTGGGAACCAGTTACGGCAAGCTCGGCCGCTGGGAGGATGCCGCCGTGGCCTTCCGTCGGGCGATTTCCCTGGGGGCGGGGGATGTCGATATCCAGATCGCTCTCGGGCAGGCCCTGGCCATGGCCAATCAGGGCGAGGTCGGCCCCGAAAGCCATGCCGCCTTCGTGCAGGCGTTGCGTCTTGATGCCCATAATCCGCAGGCCCGCTTTTATTTGGGGCTGGAACAGGCCCAGCTTGGAAAAATACGCGAGGCCATCGCCATCTGGCGGGATCTGGAACGCGACAGCCCGCCCGATGCGCCGTGGCGCGCGGTGTTGAAAAGCCAGATCGACGGGGCGGCCAAGGAGGCCAAGATCGATCCGTCGACGGTGACGCCCCAGGCGCCGGCCCTCGACAGTCCGCCGCCGGAGCGGCCTTCGGGACCGGCCATGCTGGGCCCACAGGCGGGTATGATCCGGCAGATGGTGGGCAAACTGGCGGCGCGCATGGAAAAAACGCCCGATGATTTCGAAGGCTGGATGCGTCTGTCGCGGTCCTATCGCGTTCTGAACGAGCCCGATAAGGCCAAGGCCGCCGCGGCCAAGGCCGTGGCCCTCAGGCCCAACGATACGGCGCCGTTACTCATGCTGGCCGAGGCGCAACAGGCGGCGGGGGGCGCGGAAACGCTCCCGGACGATTTCGTGAAGACCATGACCCGGGTACTGAAGCTCGATCCCAACAACCCGCAGGCTCTTTACTATGTCGGCGCCGCCAAGGTGAAGGCTGGAGACAAGGCCGGCGCCAAGGTGTTGTGGGAAAAACTGCTGCGCGGACTTCCCGCCAACTCGCCGCAACGGGCCGATTTGTCCTGGCGCATCGAGGCTTTGGGGAAATAGCGGGCGGCGATCAGGAGGGAAGGATTGACGGACCCGGGGTTGCGGCCCTAGGGTGCCGTCTTTCCCTTTTGACCGCAGGTTTGGAAGAAACCCATGTCCGATCTTCGTGAAGCCGCCCTCTCCGCCAGCGCCTGGCCGTTCCAGGAAGCGCGTACCCTGCTGGAGGAGCGGCTCAAAGGAAAAAAACCGGGCAAGGGCTACGTGCTGTTCGAGACCGGCTATGGCCCCTCGGGTCTGCCGCATATCGGCACCTTCGGCGAGGTGGTGCGCACCACCATGGTGCGTCGCGCCTTCGAACTGCTGGCGCCGGAGATCCCCACCCGGCTGTTCGCCTTTTCCGACGATCGCGACGGTCTGCGCAAGGTCCCCGACAACATCCCCAACCAGGAGATGGTGCGGGCCCATCTCGGCAAGCCGCTGACCGCCATTCCCGATCCCTTCGGCACCCATGAGAGCTTCGGGCATCACAACAATGCCCGTCTGCGCGGCTTCCTCGACAGTTTCGGCTTCCAGTACGAGTTCCAGTCGGCCACCGACTGGTACACCTCGGGCCGGTTCGACCAGGGCATCCTGAAGGTGCTGGAGCATTACGACGCCATCATGGAGGTGATGCTGCCCACCCTGGGCGAGGAACGCCAGCAGACCTACAGCCCCCTGCTGCCGGTGTGCGCCAAGACCGGCCGGGTGCTGCAGGTGCCGGTGCTGGAGCGCGACGCCGCCGCGGGCATGATCGTCTACCGCGACGAGGACGGCAGCCTGGTGGAAACCTCGGTGACCGGCGGCCGCGTCAAGCTGCAATGGAAGGCCGATTGGGCCATGCGCTGGACCGTGCTGGGGGTGGATTATGAAATGTCGGGCAAGGATCTGATCCCCACCTATCAGCTGTCCAGCAAGATCTGCCGCATCATGGGCGGCGAACCGCCGGTCAATCTCTCCTACGAGCTGTTCCTCGACGACAAGGGTCAGAAGATTTCCAAGTCGAAGGGCAACGGCCTGGCGGTGGAGGATTGGCTGCGCTACGCCCCGCCGGAAAGCCTGGCCCTGTTCATGTTCCAGAAGCCCCGCGCCGCCAAGCGTCTGCATTTCGACGTGATCCCGCGCGCGGTGGACGAATATCTGACCTTCATCGCCAAATTCCCCGAGGAAGAGGCGAGCCGTCAGCTCAACAATCCGGTCTGGCATATCCATAACGGCCGGCCGCCGCAGCCGGAAACCGGGCTCAGCTATAATATCCTGCTCAATCTGGCCACGGTCTGCCATGCCGAGGATCGGGCGGTGCTGTGGCAGTTCATCAGCCGCTACGTGCCGGGCGCCACGCCGGAAAACGCCCCCTTCCTCGATCAGCTGGTGGGCTACGCCCTGACCTACTATCAGGATTTCGTCAAACCGAAGATGGCCTACCGCCAGGCCAACGAGGCCGAGGCCGCCGCCCTGGCCGATCTCCTGGCCGAACTGGACGGCCTGGCCGACGGCGCGACGGCGGAAGAGATCCAGACCGTGGTCTATGCCGTGGGCAAGCGCCACGCGGTGTTCGCCGATCTGCGCGCCTGGTTCCAGGCCTGCTATGAAATCCTGCTGGGGCAGGAGCAGGGGCCGCGCCTGGGCTCGTTCATCGCCCTTTACGGCCTGGGTGAAACCAAGGCCCTGCTGCGCCGCGCCCTGGCCGGCGAAGATCTTTCGGCCTGACGCCATCCCCCCCCGCCGTCGTCCGGAAATCCGGATGGCGGCGGGGCGTCCTGGTCCGGATTTTCGGACGCGTCCCGCGCCGCCCGTTTTAAAAAACGTTTCCTTTCAAACTGTTGTTCATGCGCCGGCATCCGGGCATGGCTGGCATGCGGCTTGCGCTGAAAGCAGGGCTGTCTTGTTTCAAGCCATAAGGAAACGCCATGTTCGCAAAGCGCAGCCGTCCCCTGGCGAGCACCCTGTTCGCCACTTTCTGCTCTCTTGGCCTGCTGGCCGCCGCGCCGGCGCTGGCCGCCGGGAAACTCCCCAATGTGGTGATCATGGCCACCGGCGGCACCATTGCCGGCACCGGCACCACCACCACCACCACCGTGGGCTATACCGCCGCCAAGGTGGGCGTCGACGGCCTGATCGCGGCGGTGCCCGAATTGCAGAAGGTGGCCCATGTCACCGGCGAGCAGGTGCTGCAGATCGCCAGCGAGAACATCACCAACGCCGACTGGCTGAAACTGGCCAAGCGGGTCAACGAGGTTCTGGCCCGTCCGGATGTCGATGGCGTGGTCATCACCCACGGCACCGACACTCTGGAGGAAACCGCCTACTTCCTCGATCTCACCGTGCATAGCGACAAGCCGGTGGTGATCGTGGGCGCCATGCGTCCCTCCACCGCCATCAGCGCCGATGGCCCCATCAATCTCTATAACGCGGTGATCCTGGCCGGCAGCAAGGAAGCCGTGGGCAAGGGCGTTCTGGTGGCCATGAACGACCAGATCAACGCCGGGCGCGAGGTGACCAAGACCAACACCTCCACCGCCGACACCTTCAAGACGCCGGAACTGGGCATGCTGGGCTATATGCAGGACAACGCCCCGCATTTCTATCGCCTGCCCTTGCGCAAGCATACCAGCCAGAGCCCGTTCGACGTGTCGCACATGACCAGCCTGCCGCAGGTGGACATCGTCTACGGCTACGGCAACGACAACCGCATCGCCCTCGACGCCTTCGTCAAGGCCGGCGCCAAGGGCATCGTCTATGCCGGCGTGGGCGACGGCAGCATCTCCGACGCCCTGAAGCCGGCGCTGCAGGAGGCGCGCAAGCAGGGCGTGATCATCGTGCGCAGCTCGCGCGTGGGCAACGGCATCGTCGCCCGCAACGGCGAGGCCAACGACGACAAGCTGGATTACGTGGTCAGCGATACCCTCAATCCCCAGAAGGCCCGCATTCTGCTGATGCTGGCCCTGACCAAGACCCACGACACCAAGAAAATCCAACAGATGTTCTATACTTACTGAGGCAGAAGCGAACGGAAAACCCCGGCCGTGCGGCCCAGCCCCTACAGTGAGGTGTAAAAGTGATATTGACGCCCGTGCCCCTATCGGCTCCAATGCCGGTCTGGGTACGGGCGTCATCGTTTTGGGGTGGGCATGCCGGAAAAGGAACAAAACGACAACAATGAAGTCGGCGCGGGCGCCAAGTCGACTCCGGCCAGTTCCGAGATGGGAAAGCCACCCGAGAATAAGGTGAGGCAAATCCCGCCGCCCCACGGCAATACTCAAGTCAATGTCTGCAAGACGCCCGGCTGCGTAATGGGTTTACCGTCAACGAAACTTGGTCGAGCGTTTCTTCAACAGGATCAAGCAGTTCAGAGGGATCGCAACCCGGTATGACAAGGACCCGAAAAACTACCTCGCCGCCGTCAAATTCATCGCGGCGAGGCTTTGGATATGAGTCTACGACCTAATGAAGACAGGGGGCCACACCAATCCCTGCGGGTCTTGCTCCATGTGCTGCAAGCTCCTGCCCATCGAAGAACCAGACCTGGTGAAGCCGCGTGATGTCTGGTGCAGCCACCGCAGCAAGGGACTGGGATGCGCTATTTACAATAACCGCCCCGAAGCCTGCCGTGGTTTCGAATGTCACTGGCTTCAGGCCGTCAACGAAGGCATGTCCCCATCCGAGACCAGCTTGCGGCCGGACAAATGCAAGGTGATCATCCGCAGCAGCAGGCATGACGACGGGCGCCCGGCGCTCAAGCTGATCGTCGATCCCGGTTATCCGTCCGCCCACAAGGCTCCGGTGGTGATGAAGTTGGTCGAACGGGCCTATGCTGAAGGAATCGTCGTCATCGTCTGCGCGCCGAACCAGACAATCACCTACGACTCTTCCCTGTGAGGTCATGAGATGGACGCCTTCGAACATCTGGTCAGCGAGATCCTGTGGGCGCAGGGCTATTGGGTCCGCACCTCGGTCAAGGTGGCGTTGACCAAGGAAGAGAAGGTGGCGATCGGGCGCCCGTCGTCGCCCCGCTGAGAACTGGACATCGTGGCCTATCGCGGCGGCGACAACAGCCTGCTGGTCGTCGAGTGCAAGAGCTACCTCGATTCCCAAGGGGTCAAGTTCAGCGCCTTTGACGGCACCGACGCCAAGCTGGCTGAGCGGTTCAAGCTGTTCAACGACGCCACGTTGCGCGAGGTGGTGCTCGGGCGCCTGGGCAAGCAATTCCACGAATGCGGCGCCTGCGGGCCGGACCCCAAGATCACCCTCGGCTTGGCGGCTGGCCAGATCTATTCCGACGCCGACCGCGCCAAGCTCAAGGCGCTGTTCGAGGATCAGGGCTGGGTTCTCTGGGACGACGTTTGGCTGCGCGAGCACCTGCAGGTGATGGCGGCCGGTGGATATGAGAACAACGTCGCCGCAATCGTCTCCAAGCTCCTGCTGCGGAAATAACCAGAGCAATCGGTCGGTCGCCATCCCGCGATACCAGCGTTAGGTATCGTGGGATGGCGGGCATCTGCTCGTTTGCCTAACCTCACAGGTTATTCATCACGGCGAAGATGGCACTCACGATCGACGCAAGTGTTTTAGGGTCGAGCTTCTTGATGGAGGGCCGAATGGAGGGATGAAGCGCCAGACCAGTGAGAAAGGCAAAGATGGTGATCACCTCCATGTCGATGTGGCCCGTGATCACAAGATAAACTTCTATCGGCATTGCTGTGTCCTTTCTTGACGAAGTTTTCAGTCACCAAGTCGATGACTTCCTACTCCAGCCAAATATTCGGGATCTCAGCGCTGTCCAGCGTCCGCGAATTGACATTTCCACATCGGCGCCATTTTTCTTCGGCCTATCGCTTGTGATCCATCAAGCTCGCTGCGCCGTCAATTTTTTGTGAGTGTTGGTCGCCACCAGATACCGAGGTGATTGCAGCGATGACCGGCCGTTGGTATGGTTTGGCATCGGCTGACCGGCCGTGCCGTCCACACTGGCGAAGCCTTCGGGGCAGGTGCTGATTACCATCCTGATACCAACGGCTTTAACTGATGACCGATGCCCACTGGCGAGAGGCAATTGAGCGGATGCGGCTGGGCGTGGCGATCAAATCGTTCCAAGCATCGCAGCAGGCATCGACGACGGCCTCGTAGC
>JAJXUO010000060.1 GCA_021782815.1 Pseudomonadota bacterium | reverse complement strand
GGCGTCGTGCCTGATGGCGCGCTTTGCCTCACCGCGCCATCAGGCGCGCGTCGCCTTGCTCCTAACCGGCGTCGCGATGAGTCAAACTCATCGCGACTTGGTATAACCCTTCCGGCGAAGCTCCCCCGCTTCAGCCTCTCCAAGCCCGGACGGTTCCGCCGTCCGGGTTCTTTTTTTCAGGAGCGCACCAGATCGCGCAGCTGGCGTTCCAGACGGGCGTCGAGCTCGGCGATCTCGTGCAGGGCCTCGCGGGTGAAGGAGATATGCTGGGCCGCCACCCGGCTGGCGCCGTCGGGGTCGCCGGCCATCACCGCCTTGTAGACCGCCTCGTGCTGTTCCAGCAGCAGTTCGCGCACACCCTTGCGCTGATAGAGCTTGGCGCGGTTGTAGAAGACGTCGCGGCGCAGGAGCGCCGAGAGGGCGCGCATGATGTGCAGCATCACCAGATTGTGCGAGGCCTCGTAGAGGGCCAGATGGAAATCGGCATCGGCCGCCGCCTCGTTGCTGGGATCGTCCTCGGCATGGGCGGCCTTCATGCGCTCGAAGGCCTCGGCGATGAGGGCGCGGTCGATGTCGGTGCCGCGCAACGCCGCCAGATAGGCGGCCGAGCCCTCGATGATGGCGCGGAATTCC
Organism: Pseudomonadota bacterium; assembly: GCA_021782815.1. Classification (GTDB taxonomy): domain Bacteria; phylum Pseudomonadota; class Alphaproteobacteria; order Rhodospirillales; family Magnetospirillaceae; genus JAJZGK01. The sequence goes on along the minus strand of JAJXUO010000060.1, from coordinate 19,461 downwards.
AGATAATCGCGGGTGCCGTCGGGCTGATCGCGCATCATCCGCGACAGGGTCTCGGTAAAGGCCTCGCCCAGCAGCGGCGCCACATGGCTGGCGCCGCCCTTTCCGGCAAAGAGCAGTCCCTTGTTTTCCAGCTTTTCCAGGGCCTCGCGCAGCGAGGGGCGGGAAACATCGAAGCGCAACGCCAGCTCCCGCTCGGGCAGAAGCCGCTCGCCGGGGCGCAACGCCCCTTCCAGAATCAGGATTTCGATACGTTCGGCGATGGTGTCGGCCAGTTTGGCCGGTTTGATCTGCGTGCTCATGATCCCCATCTTATTGCGCAAGACGGCTTTACCCCAGGCCGCGGGCCCCGGTCAATCCGGTTTCGGAATTATCCGCTTTGGTAATTTTTATTGTCCAATTATATTTAGTTGGGCAATTCGCTGAAACAAGGATGTTGCATGTCCGCTTCGCTTCCCCCCATCACCAAGCTTCTGGTCGCCAACCGCGGCGAAATCGCCATCCGCATCTGCCGGGCCGCCACCGAGCTGGGCATCGGCACCGTGGCGGTCTATTCCAACGAGGACCGTTTCGCCCTGCACCGGTTCAAGGCCGATGAAAGCTATTTGATCGGCGAGGGCAAGGGCCCCATCGAGGCCTATCTCTCCATCGACGAGATGATCCGCATCGCCAAGGATGCCGGCGCCGACGGCGTGCATCCGGGTTACGGATTCCTCTCGGAAAATCCCGATTTCGCCGAGGCCTGCCGGGCCGCCGGTCTTTCCTTCGTCGGCCCCTCGGCCGAGGTGATGCGGCTTTTGGGCAACAAGGTGGCGGCGCGCAAGGCCGCCGTGGCCGCCGGCGTGCCGGTGATGCCCGCCACGCCGCCCCTGCCCGCCGACATGGAGGCCTGCCTGACACTGGCCGCCGAGGTGGGCTATCCCCTGATGCTGAAAGCCAGCTGGGGCGGCGGCGGACGCGGCATGCGCATCGTCGAGGGTCCCGATACCCTGCCCGATCTTATCGCCACCGCCCGGCGCGAGGCCAAGGCCGCCTTCGGCAACGACGAGGTTTATCTGGAAAAGCTGGTGCGCCGGGCCCGCCACGTGGAAGTGCAGATCATCGGCGATACCCACGGCACCATCGTGCATCTTTACGAGCGCGACTGTTCGGTGCAGCGGCGTAATCAAAAGGTGGTGGAACGCGCCCCGGCCCCCTATCTGGCCGAAGGGCAGCGCCACGACCTGTGCGCGGCGGCGCTGAAACTGGCCCGCGCCGTCGGCTACGTCAATGCCGGCACCGTGGAGTTCCTGCTGGATGCCGACAGCGGCAAGTTCTATTTCATCGAGGTCAATCCCCGCGTGCAGGTGGAACATACCGTCACCGAGGTGGTCACCGGCATCGATATCGTCAAATCGCAGATCCTCATCGCCGGCGGCGCCGCCATCGGCACGCCGGGCGCCCCCATTCCGGCGCAAGAGGAGATCCGCCTCAACGGCCACGCCATCCAGTGCCGCGTCACCACCGAGGATCCCACCAACAACTTCATTCCCGATTACGGCCGCATCTCCACCTATCGCGGCGCCAACGGCTTCGGCATCCGCCTCGACGGCGGCACCGCCTTTTCCGGGGCCCTGATCACCCGCCATTACGATTCCCTGCTGGAAAAGGTCACGGCCTGGGCCCCCAGCCCCGGCGAGGCCATCGCCCGCATGGGCCGCGCCTTGCGCGAATTCCGCATTCGCGGCGTCGCCACCAATCTCATCTTCCTGGAAGCGGTGATCACCCACCCGAAATTCGTGGCCTGCGCGTACACCACCCGCTTCATCGACGAAACCCCCGAACTCTTCGCCCACGGCAAGCGGCGTGACCGCGCCACCCGCCTTTTGAACTTCATCGGCGAGGTGCAGGTCAACGGCAGCCCCGAGGTCAAGGGCTCGACCATCCGCCCCGACATGAGCCATCAGGCCCGGCCGCCGGCCCTGCCCGCCGGCGACATTCCGTCCGGCAGCAAACAGATCCTGGCCGAACGCGGCCCCAAGGGTCTGGCCGACTGGATTTTGGCGCAAAAGCAGGTGTTGATCACCGATACCACCATGCGCGACGCCCATCAGTCGCTGCTGGCCACCCGCATGCGCAGCCACGATCTGGTGGCGGTGGCCCCGGCCTATGCCCGGCTGCTGCCGCAGCTGTTCAGCATGGAATGCTGGGGCGGCGCCACTTTCGATGTGTCCATGCGTTTCCTGGTGGAGGATCCCTGGGAACGGCTGGGCAAGCTGCGCGAGGCCATGCCCAATCTGCTGACCCAGATGCTGCTGCGCTCGGCCAACGGCGTCGGCTACGCCAATTATCCCGACAATGTGGTGAAATATTTCATCGAACAGGCCGCCAAGGCCGGGGTGGACGTCTTCCGCGTGTTCGACTGCCTGAACTGGGTGGACAATATGCGTCTGGCCATGGACACGGTGATCGAGGCCGGCGGCGTCTGCCAGGCCGCCCTGTGCTATACCGGCGATATCGGCAATCCCGACCGCGCCAAATACGATCTGGCCTATTACGTCCGCCTGGCCAAGGCCCTGGAAAAGGCCGGGGCCCACATGCTGGCGGTGAAGGACATGGCCGGGCTGGTGCGGCCGCGCGCCGCCACCGCCCTGTTCAAGGCGCTGAAAGAGGAAATCTCCATCCCCATCGCCTTCCATACCCACGACACCTCGGGGCTGTCGGCGGCCTCGGTGCTGGCCGCCATCGAAGCCGGGGTGGATACGGTGGATGCCGCCATGGACTCCTTCAGCGGCACCACCAGCCAGCCGCCGCTGGGCTCCATCAACGCCGCCTTGAAGGGCCATCCCCGCGACCCCGGCCTCGATCAGACGGCACTGGACCGCATTTCCGTCTACTGGGAACAGGCCCGCAAGCATTACGCCGCCTTCGAGGCCGAGGTGAAATCCGGGACCGCCCAGGTCTATCTGCACGAAATGCCCGGCGGCCAATACACCAACCTGCGTCAGCAGGCCAAAAGCCTGGGCATCGAGGAAAAATGGGATCAGGTGGCCCATGCCTACGCCGATGTGAACCGCCTGTTCGGCGATATCGTCAAGGTCACCCCCACCAGCAAGGTGGTGGGCGACATGGCGCTGATGATGGTGACCACCGGCCTGTCCGCCACCGATGTCGCCGATCCCGAGCGGGAGGTGGCCTTTCCGGACTCGGTGGTGCAGCTCTTCCGCGGCGAGCTGGGCCAGCCCCCCGGCGGCTGGCCGCAAGCCTTGAGCAAGAAGGTGCTGAAAGGCGAAAAACCCTTCACCGAGCGCCCCGGCGCGGTGATGGGACACGCCAATCTGGCCTCGCAACGCACCGAGGCCGAGGGCCAGGCCGGACGGCCGCTGTCGGACCAGGAGTTCGCCTCCTATCTGATGTATCCCAAGGTGTTCCGCGATTTCGCCGCCATGACCCGCAAGTTCGGGGATGTTTCGGCCCTGCCCACGCCGGTGTTTTTCCATGGCATGGATCCCGGCCAGGAAATCACCGTGGAACTGGAGAAGGGCAAGAACCTCATCCTCCGCTTCCTGGCCATGTCGGAGGCCGACGAGAACGGCGAACGCAAGCTGTTCTTCGAACTGAACGGCCAGCCGCGCACCATCCGCATCGCCGACCGTTCGGTGGCCCCGTCGCGCCCGGCCCAGCCCAAGGCCGAGGACGGCAACGCCGCCCATGTGGCCGCCCCCATGCCCGGCCTAGTGGTGACCATCGCCGTGCGCGAGGGCCAGGAGGTGGAAAAGGGCGACATGCTGCTGTCCATCGAAGCCATGAAGATGGAAACCGCCGTGCGCGCCGAAAAAGCCGGAACGGTGAAAAAAATCTGCGTCGCCCCCGGCCAGCAGGTGGAACCCAAGGATCTGCTGATGATCGTGGCGTGAGCCGCCGTGCGGAGGAGGGTGAAAAGCGCCCTCCTCCTTATTTTGCACATCGACTCGCAATTTGAGACGCGTTCCAGCCCCGGCGGCGTAAAATAGAGAGAAAGCGGGACCAAAGCCGTGCCATAATTTGGCATCCGCGTTGCTAGAGAAAGAAAAACTAAAGACCCGCGCGGAAGGGGAGGCCCATGATCAAATCGCCCTTTCTTCTCTCCACCGGCATGTTCACCCCCTCCTCCTGCCAGGACTGCGACACCCCGGCGGAAACCTGGGTCGATCTCACCGCGCTGGCCTCCGACTGGTTGTGGGAAACCGATGCCGACGGGATCTACCGCTACGTCTCGCCGTGCGTGGCCGATAAGCTGGGCCTGGCCGATCACGACCTGATCGGCCGTTCCCGCCTGGCGCTGCCGACGGACCTTCCCCGCAATGCCGGTCTTGAGGAACACCGCCGCCTGGTGGAAAACCATCAGCCCTTCCGCGATTTCATCTGCGCGATGATCGTGCCGGAACGGGGCGAACAGGTGGTGCGCTTCAACGGTGTTCCGGTGTTCGACGCCAAAGGCGCCTTCCTGGGCTATCAGGGACTGGCCGCCAACATCACCAGACGGATCCAGGCCGAGGAACGGGCCCTGAATGCCGAGCGCCGCCTGATGGACGCCCTGGACAGCATCAGCGACGGCTTCGCCCTTTACGATGCCGACGATCATCTGGTGCTGTGCAACCGCCATTACCAGCAGATGTTCCTCTGCGTCGAGGAGCTCATCCAGCCCGGCAACACCTTCGTCGACATCGTTCGCGCCGTGGCCGAACGGGGCGGCTACCATTATTCCGGACCCGAACTGGAAAAATTCGTGGCCCGCCGCCTGGCCGATCATACTCGCGCCGACGGCCAGCCGGTGCTGCATCATCTCGCCGCCGATCGCTGGTCGATGACGCGGGAATTCCGCACCCGCCAGGGCGGCGTGGTGACGGTGCGCACCGACGTCAGCGAAATCACCCGCAGCCGCGAGGAACTGTCGCGCCTGCAAAAAACCTACGAACGGCTGCTGGCCTCGGCGGGCCAGGGCATTTTCGGCATCGACGCCGACGAAATCATCACCTACGCCAACCCCATGGCCGGTACGCTCCTGGGCTTTTCCCGCGAGGATCTGGTGGGCATGAATTATCACGAGTTGATCTCGGATGCCGCCACCGCCTGCCCCCTGCCCGCCCTGCCCGCCCTGCCCAACCGCCAGAGCGCCCTGGAAGGCCGTTTCCTGCGCGCCGACGGCAGCGCCTTTTATGCCGAAGCGGTGCTGACGCCGCTGATCGAGGACGGCCGCCCGCAAGGGGCGGTGCTGGTGTTCCACGACGTTTCGTTGCGCAAGCGCTATGAAGAGGGCATCGCCAACCACCAGCGCGAACTGGAAAAACTGGTGGAGGAACGCACCAGCACCCTCTCGCGCGAGATCGATCAGCGCGCCCGCACCGAGGAAGCCTTGCGCAAAAGCACCGGCCGTCTCATCGGCATCGCCTCCACCCTGGTGGAGGGCGTGCTGCTGACCGATCTCAACGGCCATATCCTCTTCGCCAACCGCTCCGCCCAGCGCCTGCTGGGCGACGAGACGCGCCCGCTGGCCGGCACCGATCTCGATGAAACCATGCGTATCGAGGAAAATGGCGCTCCGCGCACCTTCGCCGAGGGCCCGTTGCAACGTACCGCCGATGGCGGCGAAGCCGCCATCATCGAGGACGCGGTGTTCGTGGCCGCCGACGGCCGCCGTCTCAGCATGGCCTATGCCGCCGCTCCGCTGGAGGAAGAGGGCAAGCGGCGTGGCGTGGTGATCTCGTTCCGCAGCATCGAAACCCTGAAACAGGCCCAGTTCGAAGCCTTGCAGGCCTCGCGCCTGGCCAGCGTCGGCCAGTTGGCGGCGGGCATTGCCCACGAGATCAACACCCCGATCCAGTATGTGGGCGACAATCTGCGCTTCATCAGCGATTCCCTCTCGTCCATCGCCGACACCCTGGCCCGCCTGCGTACCCTGATGGAGGGGGAAGCCGTCCCCGCTCCCCTGAAGGACGGCATCCTTCGCCTGTTCGCCGACAACGATCTCGACTATCTGCTGGAGGAACTGCCGCAGGCGGCCGCACAATCCTTGGACGGCGTCGCCCATGTGGCCCATATCGTGCGCTCGATGAAGGATTTTTCCCATCCCGGCGGCGCGGGAAAAGTCTCCACCGACATCAATCACGCCATCGACAGCACCATCACCGTCTCACGCAACGAATGGAAGCATCTGGCCGAGATCGAAACCAGGCTGGCCGCAGATCTGCCGCATATCGCCTGCCTGCCCGCCGAGATCAATCAGGTGCTGTTGAACCTGATCACCAATGCCGCCCATGCCATCGAAAGCGAGAAAACCGGCACACTGGGCCACATCACCATCAGCACCCGGACGCTGGAGGACGGCATCGAAATCCGCGTGGCCGATAACGGCCCCGGCGTGCCCGCGCCCATCCGCGACAAGATTTTCGACCCCTTCTTCACCACCAAGCCGGTGGGCAAGGGGACCGGCCAGGGCTTGTCCATCTGCCTCGACGTCATCACCCACAAGCACGGCGGCAAACTGTTTCTGGAAGACGGAACGCCCAAGGGGGCCTGTTTCGTCATTCAGTTGCCCTTCGGCCACCCCGGCAAGCCGGACTGAAGGAAAACGCTCCAGGCCCGAGCGAGGCCGGAACGGCCTCGCGTTACCCAATCCGCTCAAACTAACGTAGCGGCACCAGCGTTTCGAAGGCGGCGTTTTTGAGCGCCGCCTTCACCGTGCCTTGGGCATGACGGAACGACAGGGCCACGCCGGACGTGCAGGCGGCGTCGTAAAGCCCCACGAACAAACTGAGGCCCGTGGAATCGATGAACGACAACGCGCCCAGATCCACCTCGCACGGTGTCGACAACGCGGCGAAGCGCTCCAGCACCGCCTTGAACTGGGGGGCGTCCAGATAGGTCAGACGCCCTTCCATGTGAAGGACGGTGATGCCGTCCTCCTTGGTGTAACGGATCTCCACTCTTTCCCTCCCCGGCCCTCAGGCCGCCCGGATGTTCGACAAAAACGCATCGATCTGGCGCCGCAGATTTTCCGTACGCTCGGCCACATCCCGCGCCACGGCCAGCACGTTGCCGGCGGCGCGGCCCGTTTCACCGGCGGCGTTGCGCACGCCCGAGACGTTGGCGGTCACCTCGTCGGCGCCTTGCGACACCTGATGGACATTATCGGAAATTTCCGAGGTGGCCACATCCTGTTCCGAAACAGCCTGCAAGATCCCCGTCGAGAAATCGCTCATGCGGTGAATGATGCCGGTGATATCGGCGATGGCCTCGACGGCGGCATGCGTTTCGTTTTGCACGGCGTTGATCTGCGCCGAGATTTCGTCGGTGGCCTGGGCCGTCTGATTGGCCAGGGTTTTCACCTCGCCCGCCACCACGGCGAAGCCCTTGCCGGCATCACCGGCCCGCGCCGCCTCGATGGTGGCGTTCAGGGCCAAAAGGTTGGTCTGGCTGGCGATATGATTGATCAGCCCCACCACGTCGCTGATACGGCCCACGGCCTGGGTCAATCCCTCGAACAGGCTGTTGGTCTCCTGGGCGCGCACCCGCGCCGTTTCGGCGATCTGGGCGGAATCGGTCACGCGGGAATTAATGCGGTCCACCGCCGCCACCAGCTGATCGGCGGCGGAACTGACCACATGCATGTTGGCCGACATTTCCTCCACCGCCGCCGCCACCGCCGTAGCCTGGCCGGCGGTCTGATCGGCGGTGGCCGACATGGTGCGCGAGGTGGCCTCCATCTGCCGGGCGGCCTCGGCCATGCTGCCCAGTTCGTCCGCCACTTCGCTGTTGAAGGTTTGCAAGAGGGAATCGATGACGCGGGCGCGGCGATCCTTGGCGTCGCGTTCGCTTTGTTGCTGGCGGGCCAGATCCTCGGCGCGGATCAGCCCCTGGCGGAAGGTTTCCACGGCGCGGGCCATGTCGCCGATCTGGTCCTGGCGGTCGGCGCCGTCGGTGCCGTGCCCATAGTCCCCCGCCGACAGATCCTTCATGCCGGCGATCACCCGTCCCAGGGGGCGGGAAATATCGGCGGCGATGGCCCAGGCCACCGACAGGGCCAGGGCGAACAGCAGCGCCATGGCCCCCAGGGTCCAGAGGAAGGCGTGCCAGGCTCCGGCCTGAATGGCGGCGGCCAGATCGCCCAGATTTCCCGCCACCTTGTCTTCCACGCCCTTCAGCAGATCGATCTTGCGAGTGATGGTGTCGAACCAGACGGCGGTATCCACATGCCCGGTATTGCCGGTGAAGGGGCTGTCGTAGGCGATCTGGCTCATGCGGTCCACCGCCAGGGCGGCCGGGCTGGCCAACGCCTGGGCCAAAGCCTGGCGTTCGTCCGGAGCGGCATAGGCGCGGAAGGTGGCGAAATAGGCGTTCTGCTGGGCGATCAGAGCGATGAAATGCCGATAGGCCGCCGTTTCGAAACGCCCGGCGCCGAAGCCGCCGGCCCCCACGGCCCGCTCCTGCCCGGCCCGTTCCTTGCCTTGCAAAAGCTGGGTGTAGGCGGTGATGGCCTTGGAGAGACGGGCATCGTTATCCATGACCGCCAGTTGCTCCACCATGCTCAAAAGACCGCCGATCAACCCGGTATAATAGCCCGCCACCTGGGGCTGACTCTGGGCCAGATGGTCCACCGCCGCCCGTTCGTCGGCGAGCCGGGCCAGGGCGCTCCGGGTCTGGGCGATCTGCCCGGCCAGGGGCGCCGCCGCCGGCTGGGTCTCGAAACGGGACAAAGCCCCGGTCAGCGTCCGCAACCGGCCGTCGGACAGGGCGCGCTGGGCACCGATACGATCGCCGAACTTGGCGCCGCGGCTGCCGATGAACCCCACCGACATGCCGCGTTCCTTTTGCAATTCATGCACGCTGGCGCCGATCACCGGCGCCAGGGCCGTCAATTCGCGGAAGGAGCGCATGCGTTGCACGTCCTCGTATTTTCCCGCCACGCCATGAATCGAAAAGGCCAGCATGCCGGCCACCGGTATCAGGACCGCGATCCAGATGCGGGCGCCGATTCCGAGCCTTCTGAGCAGCCTTGCCATGGTTTCCTCCATTTTTCGGCTTATAAAGTTTATTTATAATATGCTTTATAAGCTGCACGCGGTCCAGGGAAACGGCCTTGATCTTCCGCAATCCTCAATCGCGGGTTACCACCTTGTCGTCGATGAACACCACCACGCTGTCCTCGATCAGTTTCAGTTTGGCCAGGGTGCGCAGGCGCTCGATATGCGCTTCCGACAACGGCACCAGACCGGCCAGCACCAGCCGTCCGTTCACCGCCACCACGTCGCGGGCCAGATCCATGCCCGGCAACAGAACGGCGGTGGACAGATGGGTGGTGGCGGTACGGGCGGCCTCGTCGTTTTCCAGACCGGCCCGCACCTTTTTCAGCAGAAAGGGATCATAGCGACCGGCATTCAGCTCCAGCACCGTGAAGTCGATCTCGCTGGGCATCATGCTGGTGGAGATGGCGCTGAGATCGTTGAGGATCTTCAAAATACGGGCATCCACGGGCAGATCGTCGCCCATGGGGCCATCGGCCGGAAAACCGCTGCCGTCATAGCCCCGGTTCTGCAGATAGACCAGCTGCGCCACCCCGCCCATGCGGGGAATATTGGCGATGACGTTGCGGGCCAATTCGGGCGCCCGATCCACCAGAGAACTTTCCGCCTCGCTCATGGGCTGGCCCCGATGCACCTTTTCCAGCAGTTCGGGCGGCAGCGAAATCATGCCGAGCGGAGCCAGGATGGCCGCCAGATCCAGCTGCCAGCGATGCGGCATGTTGGACAACGTGTTCAGTTTGCGCACCCAGCCGCGAATGCGGGTGGCCCGGCTATAGCCTTGCGGATAGGCCATGGCCAGCATGTCCACCAGCACCTTGATGCTGCCGGCCAGGGTTTTTTCCAAAAGGTCCCGCTCGGCGGTGATCAGGCGGTATTGGGCGATGGCCGCGTCCAAACCGCCGATCAGCACCTCATGCGGGCAGGGCTTGGTGAGAAAACGGAAAATGGCGCCGGTATTGATGGCGTCGATGGCGGTCTGCATATCGGCATTGCCGGTCAGCATCATGCGCACCGTATCGGGCGAGGCCTCCTTGACCCGGCTCAGGGTTTCGATGCCGTCCATGCCGCCCATGCGCATATCGCACAGGATCACCGCCGGCGTCGGCCCCTGCCGCAGCAGCCCCAGGGCCTCCTCGCCGCCCTGCGCCATCATCAGCTCGTATTTTCCCCGTAGCTGCCGCCGCATGGAGGACAGAAGATTGGCGTCGTCATCGACGATCAGAACCGTTTCAGGCATTGCATTTCCTCCCCTTTCCGGTCCGCTGACCGTCGGACACCAGTTTTTCCCCATCCACCGTGGCCTGCAACCCCAAGGCTTGCACATGGGCCTCGTCCAACAGGCCGCAACAACGCCCCGGCTTCAGGGGAAACGGGAAATTCGGCCCCAGGGCCCGGGCCAGATGCAGATAACTGGCCACCATGCGGGTGCCGTCGCCGCAAGCCGAGGGCTGCAGGGCGTAAAGCACCGCCTCCACCACCGCATCGGGGAAGCCCCACAGACTGAGCAGATAGGCCCCGAGTTCGCAATGGCTGCCGCCGAAGGCCTGGCGCTCGCAGGCTTCCAAAGTTTCCGGCAGGGCTTCGGCCAGCATCGCCTCGTAGCGGGCGCCGAAGGCGTCGAACAGCACCAGGGTGCCGATCACGCTCATCATGCCGGCGCATTGCGCCAGGGCGGCCAGTTCGGCGCTTTCCCCGTTTTCCCGCGCCAACTGCTGGGCCAACTGGCCGGTTTGCAGGCTGTAATCGCTCAAGGCGCGCAATCTGTCCTGCCCCGGTCCGGCGTCGTATTGCCGGAAAATGCCCGACACCAGCACCAGATTGCGCACCGTTTCCATCCCCAGCAGCTTCACCGCCTGGGCCGCCGTGGTCATGCGCGCCCCCAGGGCGAAAAAGGCGGAATTGGTGATTTTCAGCAGCTCGGCGGTCATGGCGACGTCGCGGCCCACCAGATCGGCGATTTCGCCCACGGTCACGCTGTCTTTTTCCATGGCCCGGGTCAGCGGCAGATAAAGATCGGGCAGCGACGGCAGCGTGCGCAGCCCCGAGGCCAAGCGCCGCATGCGGTCGTCGGCCAGGATGCGGCGCATGGACAGGGCGCGCTCCATCAGCGCCAGGATCAGTTCGGGAGAGCAGGGTTTGGCCAGATATTGATGCGCCGGTCCGATGCTGCGGAAAATGCTGTGTTTTTCGGAATAGCCCGACAACACCACCCGCAAGGTGCCGGGATGGCCCCGCTCCACCCGGGACAACAGCTCGGCCCCGTCCAGGTCGGGCATGCGCATGTCCGAGACCACCACGTCGAAATGGCGCTCCTCCAGCAGGGCCAGGGCCCGCACCGGACTGTCGCAGAAACTCATGTCCCAGCCGGTCCGCTGTCCCCGCAGCATACGCTGCAGCGCCTGCAGAATATTGGGGTCGTCGTCAACGAACAGAATCCCCAGCTTCATACCCGCGTCCCTCGGCAGATCAATCGCGCAGTCCTTACCCATAAGATAGAAAAGGAATGCGCGATCATCCTTCCCTCTAAAGGAAGGATACTCTTATCTTTAGAAGGAGCCAGGGGCCAATACAGGTATTTCGGACTATGCCCCCGCCACGGAGGCCGCGGCGAGAACCCGTCCGGCCGGCACATGCACCTTGGCGATGGTGCCGTGACCGATGGCGCTGATCAGGTCCAGCCGTCCGCCATGCAGTTCGATGAAGGCCTTGGTCAGGGGCAGCCCCAGGCCGGTGCCGTCGAAGCGCCGCGCCAGGCTGCCGTCCACCTGGCCGAAGGGCCGCAAGGCCTTGGCGATGCCTTCGGCATCCATGCCGATGCCGTCATCCGCCACCGCTATGGTCAGGGAACCGTCGGCCTCCACCTCGGCCCACAGCCGCACGATGCCCCCCGGCGGCGTGAACTTGATGGCGTTGGACAACAGGTTGAGCAGGATCTGCTTGAAGCGGCGGGCGTCCACCAACAGCGGCGGCAGATCCTCGTCGAGGGCGTAGCGAAGCTGCACCCTGGCCTGATCGGCGCGCTCGCGCAGCAGCGGCAGGGTCTGCCGCGCCAGATCCGCCAGGCCGACCTCCTCCGGGAACAGCTCCACCTGCCCGGCCTCCACTTTCGACATGTCGAGGATTTCATTGATCACTTCCAGCAGATGCTGGCCGGACTCATGGATATCGTCGGCATAGCCGCAATAGGCCTCGCTGCCCAGCGGCCCCATCACCTCGCTGCGCATCACATCGGAAAAGCCGATGATGGCGTTCAGCGGCGTGCGCAGCTCGTGGCTCATGTTGGCCAGGAATTCCGACTTGGCGCGGTCGGCCAGTTCGGCGGCCTCCTTGGCGGCACGCAATTGCTGTTCGGCCAGACGGCTGGTGGTGACGTCCAGCACCAGGCTGAAAAAACCCAGCACCTCGCCATCGGCGGCCCGGTGCGGCAAATGGGTGGCCTGAATGGCGCAGCGTTCGCCGTTTTGCGCGGTGATCCAGCCGCCGTAAGACACCTCGTTGCCCGCCAGCACCGCGTCGAGATGGGGCGCCATCAGATCGCGCAGGTCGGCGGGCAGCACCTCCACGGCCGCCCGCCCCACCATGCTGTCGGGGGCCAGGCCCAGCCAGTCCAGGTGTTGACGGTTGGCAAAGCGGAAATGGCGATCATGATCGATATAGGCGATCAGGCCCGGCAGCGCGTCGGCAATGGTGCGGATCCGCTGTTCGCTTTCCCGCAGCACGCTTTCGGCGCGCTGGCGCTGGGCCACCTCCTGCAACAGGGCGCGGGTGCGGTCGCGCACCCGCCGTTCCAGCTGTTCCTGGGCCGCCGCCAGGGCTTTTTCCACCTGACGCCGCCGGGTGATATCCAAAAGCGTGCCCACCATGCGCGTGGGCAGGCCGTTTTCGTCGCAGGCCACCTCGCCCTGTTGACGCACCATGTGCACACTGCCGTCGCGCCAGCGGGTGCGGTGTTCCACATGATAGCCGGACAGACTGGTCAGGCTACAATCCATGGCCGCCTCCACCGAGGCGCGGTCCTCGGGCGGCACCGCGTCCAGCAGCTGCTGATAGGTGATGGGGCCGCCGCCGCGAACCGGCAGCCCCAGAATGCGCAAGGCCTCGTCGGACAGCCACAATTCACCGCTGACGATATCCCATTCCCAGATGCCCACATGCCCGATGCGTTGCGCCTGATCCAGATTGAAGCGCACGGTCTCCAGCGCGGCCTCGCTCTGCCGCCGGGTTTCCTGGGCGCGGCGATGACGCAGCATGGCGCGGCGCAACGTGCGCACCAGCAGATGTTCGCCGGCGCCCGGCAGGGACAGGCACTCCACCGCTCCGGCCAGGATCAGATCGGATTCGGCCCGTTCGGGCATGCGCGCCAGCACCACAAGCAACGGCAGATCGGGAAAGGCGGCGGCCAGATCCTCGGTCAGGGCCAGAATGTCGGGCCCCGGCTGATCGCCGGCCAGCACGATGGCTCCCACCGTGTCGCTCATCGGCAGATCGGCGGCCCGGGCCGGCGCGGGCAACACCTGTAACGGCAGATCGTTTTCCCGGCGGATCATGGCTTCGGCCAGGGCGGGGATTTCACCGCCGTGGCGAAGCAGCAGGACTCCCTGCCCCAGGCGGACCACCGGAGGCAAAGCCGTTTTCAATGCGGTAAGAAAGCGTTTCATCCAGGCAAATGTAAAGCGGTTAACCCCTTTTTGGAGCTATTCTAAATGAGTAACCGCGTTATCTAAGGTATTACCCAAAATAAAAAGTGTTAATTCGCCAAACAAAAAAAAAGCCGGAAAGGGAACCCTTCCGGCTTTTTCGCGAAGTCTTGCAGCTTTATTGGGCGGCGGCCTCGCTGCCATCGTAATCCTGGTGATAGCCGATGATGCGCTCCACCTCCCGCTTCGACCCCAGGACGACGGGAACACGCTGATGCAGGGCGGTGGGAGGCACCTCCAGAATACGCTGGCGGCCGGTGGTGGCGATGCCGCCCGCCTGTTCCACCAGGAACGCCATGGGATTGGCCTCGTACATCAGGCGCAGCTTGCCGCCCTTGGCGCGGTTTTCGGCATCGATGGGATACAGGAACACGCCGCCCCGGCACAGGATGCGATGTACGTCGGCCACCATGGACCCCACCCAGCGCATATTGTAATCCCGCCCGCACGGCCCGTCCTTTCCGGCCACGCAATCGTTCACATAACGGCGCACCGGCTCTTCCCAGAAGCGCTGACGCGAGCTGTTGATGGAAAATTCCTTGGTTTCTTCCGGAATGCGCATGTTGGGATGGGTCAACACGAACATGCCCACATGCTGGTCCAGGGTGAAACCGTTGACGCCGTTGCCGGTGGTCAGCACCAGCATGGTGGAGGAACCGTAAACGGCGTAGCCCGCCGCCACCTGGCGCACGCCGGGTTGCAGGAAGGCGTCGGTGGCGCCGGGGTCCACCCCTTCCGGCAGACGCAGGATGGAGAAGATGCTGCCCACCGAGATATTGACGTCGATGTTGGAGGAGCCGTCCAAGGGATCGAACAACAGCAGATAGCGGCCGTCCACATTGCCGCGCACCGTGTGGATTTCCTCCAACTCCTCCGAGGCCATGGCGGCGTAATGCCCGCCCAGGGAGTTCATGTGCAGGAAGATATCGTTGGCGACCACGTCCAGCTTCTTCTGTTCCTCGCCCTGCACGTTCTCCGATCCCGCCAGGCCCAGATTGCCGGCCATGGCGCCGCGGTTGACCTCGTGCGAGATCATCTTGCAGGCGGTCAGGATATCGGTCAGCAGGGCGGTGAAGGCCCCCGATGTGCCCAGGCGGCGTTGTTCCTGAATCAGATAGTGCGACAGTGTGATGCGGGAGTAGGGCATGGCCTTGCCTTTATGATTCCATGTCGGTTCAATGACGTGGGCGCAAGACTTACTCCACCCCGGCCGGACTTTCAACCGAAGCTGTAGAGAGCGGTCACGGTACGCTGCTGCGGGCCAGGCGCAATCCGATATAGGGGCATTTCACGTCGGTGTCGGCCCGGCGCGCGCTGGCCTGCACCTGCGAGGGATAGGCCCCCCACGAACCGCCCTTCAGCACATGGGCCTCACAGGCCGGATCCTTGTAGGCCGCGGCACCCGCCTGTTTGGGCAGGGTTTCGCTCCAGCAGTCGGCGGTCCATTGCCAGAGATCGCCGCTCATATCATAAAGACCGAAGCCGTTGGCCGCCTTGGTCGCCACCACGTGCGAGGCGCGGTTGGAATTCAGGATGTACCAGGCCACCTTGCCCGGATCGTCGCCGCCGCAATAAAGAGAGTTGGGCTGGCCGCCGTGGCAGGCATATTCCCATTCCGTTTCGGTGGGCAGCCGATAAACGCCGTGCCCACCGGCGTTGAGGCGCTGCAAAAGCGCGGTCAGATCCTGCCAATGCACCTGATCCACCGGAAAGCCGCCGGCCTTTTTCGCCACCGAGGGATCCTGTTGCATCACCTTGGCCCACTGGGCGCGGGTGACGAGGGTGCGCGACAGCCAGAAACCGGGCACGCTGCGGGTTTGCACCGGCAACTGCGACTCCGGGCAGTGCGCCGCCCGGCAGCCCATGACGAAACTGCCGCCCGGCACCCAGACGAAGTCGATGCCGGTCTGCGGATCGGTCCAGATTTTTTCCGCCGCCTGGGCGGGACGGCACAGCAAGAAGGCCATCATGGCCAGGATGACCCCGTTCCCGCGCATAAGACAGCCCTCCGGAAAAATGCCGCGCCCGCCATGGTCGCGCCGATCCCGTATCACGCCCTCGATATTTCCGGGAGCGCAATGCGAATTGTTAATGCGGCTTCGGGGGAGATGTCTAGGCTTGCGGGGAAATAGTCCTACCCATCCCATCAACCCCCGGCTGGGGAGTGTCTGGAAGCATGCGTGACAATGAAATCGCCGCCGCCTGGCATGGATTGGCGGCCTGCGACCGCTGCGGCATTCGCGATCTGGTGCTGTTCGCCGATCTGACCAACGAGGATTTCAGCACCTTCCATATGCCCATCGAGGATATCTGGGTGCCGCCGGGCGCCGCCCTGTTCCAACCCGGACAGGAGGCCCTGGCGCTTTACACCGTGCGCGAGGGCCTGTTCAAGCTGGAGCAATATCTGCCCGACGGCTCGCACCGCATCGTCAATCTGATGGCGGAAGGCGACGTGCTGGGGCTGGAGGTCACGGTGTCTCCGGTGCACGAACATGCCGCCATCGCCCTGCAGCCCTCCAAGGTCTGCCGCATTCCCCGCGGCACCGTGGCCCGGCTGTCGCCCAAGCTGCATCGCCAGCTGATGGCCAAATGGCATCAGGCCATGCAGCGTTCGCACCAGTGCGCCCGCGATCTCTCCACCGGCAGCGCCCGCCAGAAGGTGGCCCGGCTGTTCCTGACCCTGGCCCCGCCCACCGTGGAACGCTGCCGCCTGTTCGCCCGCGAGGATGTGGGCGCCCTGCTCAGCATCACCCCGCAGACCGCCAGCCGCACCATCGCCGAGTTCAAACGGCAGAAACTGGTGCGGGAAGTGGCCTTGAACGTCTTCCAGCGCGATATCGCCGCCCTGCAGGCCATCGCCATCGAAACGGGCCCCGCCGCCTGAACGTCCGCCCCCATTTTTGTGCGCCGCAAAATCGGCGCCCCATAGATCTGGGGCGTAACGGCCGACGGCGTCCCCATACCCTGGTGATTTAACGCCTTTATTTCGCCAGAATTGCCAAATGTGAATGCGTCCCCTTCACCACCCTTACTAGTTTGGGCCGTTTCTTCGTTTCCCGCGAAAACCGCAGGAAATATGGGGGTTCATCCGGACCAGATTTTAATGGTTCGAGAAGGAGCGATTGCATGACAAACGCAAGTGTGGCCGAAAACGGCCAATCTGGAGAGGTCTATTACAACGACCTCATCCAGAAATTCGTTCTGGCGGCTGTATTCTGGGGTATCGTCGGCTTCTGCATGGGCGATTTCATCGCCTGGGAGCTGGCCTTTCCCGCCTTGAACCTGGACCTGCCCTGGACCACGTTCAGCCGTCTGCGTCCGGTTCACACCTCGGGTGTGATCTTCGCCTTCGGCGGCAACGTGCTGCTGGGCACCTCGTTCTTCGTGGTGCAGCGCACCTGCCGCGCCTCGCTGTTCGGCGGCCGCGCCCTGGGCAACTTCGTGTTCTGGGGCTACCAGCTGTTCATCCTGATGGCGGCTTCGGGCTACGTCCTGGGCATCACCCAGGGGCGTGAATACGCCGAGCCGGAATGGTACACCGACCTGTGGCTGACGGTGGTGTGGGTTGCGTATCTGGTGGCCTTCTCGGGCACCATCTTCAAGCGCAAGGAACCCCACATCTACGTGGCCAACTGGTTCTATCTCGCCTTCATCATCACCATCGCCATGCTGCATCTCGGCAACAACCTGGCGGTGCCGACGGTGATCTTCGGCG
Source organism: Pseudomonadota bacterium (assembly GCA_021782815.1). Lineage (GTDB taxonomy): Bacteria > Pseudomonadota > Alphaproteobacteria > Rhodospirillales > Magnetospirillaceae > JAJZGK01. The sequence continues at coordinate 2,011 of JAJXUO010000060.1, read as the reverse complement.
GCACCTGGTGGAAGAGCTATTCGCTCTATTCCGGCGTGCAGGACGCCATGACCCAGTGGTGGTACGGCCACAACGCGGTGGGCTTCTTCCTGACCGCCGGCTTCCTGGCCATCATGTACTACTTCGTGCCCAAGCGCGCCCAGCGCCCGATCTACTCCTACCGGCTGTCGATCGTGCACTTCTGGGCCCTGATCTTCACCTATATCTGGGCCGGTCCGCACCACCTGCACTACACCGCCCTCCCCGACTGGACCCAGACCCTGGGCATGACCTTCTCGGTCATCCTGTGGATGCCGTCCTGGGGTGGCATGATCAACGGCCTGATGACCCTGTCGGGCGCCTGGGAAAAGCTGCGCACCGATCCGGTGATCCGCTTCCTGGTGACCTCGGTGGCCTTCTACGGCATGTCGACCTTCGAAGGTCCGATGATGTCGATCAAGGCGGTGAACTCGCTGTCGCACTACACCGACTGGGGTATCGGCCACGTCCATTCCGGTTCGCTGGGCTGGGTGGCGTTCGTGTCGTTCGGCGCGCTTTACTACCTGGTGCCGGTGCTGTGGCGCCGCAAGAGCCTCTATTCCATGCGCCTGGTGAGCTACCACTTCTGGATCGCCACCGTGGGCGTGGTGCTCTACATCACCTCGATGTGGATCTCGGGCATCATGCAGGGCCTGATGTGGCGTGCTTATGACAACCTCGGCTTCCTGCAGTACTCGTTCGTGGAAACCGTGGCGGCCATGCATCCCTACTACATCATCCGCGCCACCGGGGGCGGGCTGTTCCTCGTCGGCGCCATCATCATGGCCTACAACTTCATCCGCACCATCAAGGGCGACATCCGGGACGAAATCCCCTATGAGACGCCCGCCGCCGTGACTGCTCGGGTGTAAGGAGATCGATCCATGTCTATCCTGAAGCATCACGCGAAACTGGAGACGAACGCCCTGTTGCTGATGGTCGGCATTCTGCTGACCGTCATCATCGGCGGTCTGGTGGAAATTCTGCCGCTGTTCACCATCCAGTCGACCATCGAGAAGGTGGACGGCATCCGTCCCTATTCTCCCCTGGAGCAGATGGGCCGCGACATTTATGTCCGCGAAGGCTGCTATCTGTGCCACAGCCAGATGATCCGTCCGTTCCGTGACGAGGTCGAACGTTATGGCCACTACAGCCTGGCGGCCGAATCCATGTACGACCACCCCTTCCAGTGGGGCTCGAAGCGGACCGGTCCCGACCTGGCCCGCGTCGGCGGCAAGTACACCAACGACTGGCATATCCGCCACCTGACCAATCCGCGCAGCGTGGTTCCGGAATCCATCATGCCGGCCTATGGCTACCTGCATCATCCGCTGGATTACGGCGATATCGCCGCCCGCATGAAGACGCTTCGTGTGGTCGGTGTGCCCTACACCGACGACGATATCGCCAACGCCAAGGCGGATCTGGTGGCTCAGGCCAGCGATTCCGCCAATACCGACGCCCTGATGCAGCGTTATCCGAAAGCCAGCCTGGGCAAGAAGGACAAGACCACCGCCGCCGTCACCGAAATGGACGCCCTGGTGTCCTACCTGCAGGTGCTGGGGACCATGGTCGACTTCTCCACCATGAAGCCGGACGCGATCCGCTAAGCCCAGGATGAGGAGCGCTTAACATGGCGACCAATGTTGAAAAAGATCTCGTCTCCGGCCAGTACACCACTGGTCACGAGTGGGACGGCATTAAGGAACTGAACACTCCCCTGCCGAAATGGTGGATGTGGGTGTTCCTGGCGTCGATCGTCTGGGCGATCGGCTACTGGATCGTTTATCCCAGCTGGCCCACCATGCACGGTTACTGGTCCGGCACCTTCGGCTGGCATTCCCGCACCCAGGTGGTGATGGAAATGGAAAAGGCCAACGCCGCCAAGCAGGTCTACCTGTCGAAGATCAAGAACGCTTCGCTGGAAGACATCGTCAAGGATCCCGATCTGCTGAACTTCGCCCTGGCGGGCGGCGCTTCGGTGTTCAAGGAT
>JAJXUO010000059.1 GCA_021782815.1 Pseudomonadota bacterium | reverse complement strand
TTTCTCCGAAACCCTTGGCTTCGCGCCATCAGGCGCGCGTCGCCTTGCTCCTAACCGGCGTCGCGATGAGTCAAACTCATCGCGACTTGGTATTACCGGCCGCGCTTGCGATCAGTCGGTGATCACCGGCGGGTCCATGTCCTCGTCCCAGTCGTCGCTGGGGGCGTCCACGGTGTCCAGCCACTTTTCCAGCATGACCACATGTTCGCTTTCTTCCGAGGCGAACAGGGCGGCCAGCTTGCGCACCTCCTCGGTCTTGCCGCCCTCGGCCTGCTGGGCGTAGTAGTCGCGCCCCTTCTTTTCGTTGAACAGGGCCATGGTGAGGCAGTGATGGGGCGTCATCATGTAGTGGGCCATCTCGGTGGGGGCGGCCTCGGGGCTTTCGCCGCCTTCCCACTGGAATTCCCACGGCTTCAGCTTGGGCAGGTCGTGCCCCTCGGCGATGCCCTTGACCTCGGCCAGATGCAGGCGCGAGAAATGCGCCAGCTTGTGGAACAACTCGCAGATTTCGGGCCGGTTGTGGGTTTCCATGGCGTCGGCCAGTTCGTCGTAACGGTCGGCGGCTTCCTGCTCCAGGGCCACGGCGTGGGCCAGGAAAAGGGCGATATCGGTCGTCATGACAGGAATTTCCCTTCGATCTCGGCCATGCTGGCCTTTTCGTGGCGGGCGGGCATGAAGGCGGGACGGGTGCCCGCGAACAACACGCCGGTGGTATAGCCGTCGTCGGTGGACAGGCGCTGCATGGCCTCGGCAATGGCTTTCGAGGGATCGCCCTCGCCGGGATGCACCACGTTTTTCCACTCGCGCTGCTCGGGACGGTAGGTCACGCAGGGGCTCAAGACGTGGATGAACGAGAAGCCGGGGTGATGGATGCCCTCGACGATCAGACGCGCCACCTCGTTGGGATTGCCGGCGAAGCCGCGGGCAATGAAATTGGCACCCGAGGCCAGGGCCAGCCGGGCCGGTTCCACCGGCGAGATGCCGGTGCCTTCCGGGGTGAGCTTGCTGTTGCACCAGTCAGGGGCGGTGGTGGGCGAGGCCTGGCCCTTGGTCATGCCGTAGACCTGGTTGTCCATGACGATGTAGGTCATGTCCACATTGCGGCGGCAGGCATGCATGAAGTGGTTGCCGCCGATGGACAGGCCGTCGCCGTCGCCGCCGGCGGCGATGACGGTGAGGTCGGGGCGGGCCAGCTTGACGCCGGCGGCGATGGCCAGGGCGCGGCCGTGCACGCCGTGGAAGCCGTAGACGTTGGTGTAGGCGGGAATGCGCGAGGAGCAGCCGATGCCCGAGATGAAGGCGATGTCCTCGCGCGGGCGGCCCAGTTCGGCCATGGCCTTGGTCACGGCCGACAGCACGGCATAGTCGCCGCAGCCGGGGCACCAGATGGGTTTGACGTCGGACTTGAAGTCCTGGGCGGTCAAAGAAGTCTGAACGGTCATGGCGTTACTTCCAGGCAAGCAGGCGGGACAGGATTTCATTGGGGCGGATCGGCAGCGGGCCGGGACGGTTCACCACCACGCGCTCGGCCGGCAGGTCGTAATGGGCGCGCAGGAATTTGGTGAACTGCTGGCCGTGCGTCTGCTCGGCGATCAGGATGCGGCGCACCCCGGCCAGAGCCTCGGCCATGCGTTCGGGGCTGGCCGGCAGCAAAAGGCGCAACGAGATCTGGCGGATCTTCATGCCCTGGGCCTTGGCCCGTTCGATGGCTTCGCCCACCGGGCCGCTGACGGCGCCCCAGGTGATGACGGCGATATCGCCCTCGCCCTCGATATCGGCCCAATGGGCGCCGTAATCGAAGGTGCTGAGCTTATCGGCGCGCTTGTCCATCTGCGCCTGATGGTCGCTGGCCTGCGACGACGGCGTGCCGCGTTCGTTATGTTCCAGGCCGTCGGCCACATATTGGCCGCCGGGGGTGCCGGGAATGGCCATGGGCGAGACGCCGCTGTCGGTCAGGGCGTAGCGCTGGTACGTCTCGAGACCGCCCTCGGCCACCAGGCGCTGGGCCTTGAACGGCGCGGGCTGCGGCTGCGGCGCCACGATGCGCGACTGGCCCATGGCCTGATCCGATAGCACCAGGGCCGGGGTTTGCAGGGCTTCGGCCAGATAGACGGCCCATTGCGTGGTGAACAGGCAGTCGGTGATGGAGGTGGGGGCCACCACCACATGGGGGGCGTCGCCGTGCAGGCCGTAAACGGCGATGTTGAGGTCCGACTGTTCCGACTTGGTGGGAATGCCGGTGGAGGGGCCGCCGCGCATGACGTCCACCAGCACCAGCGGGGTTTCCGAGGCCACGGCCAGGCCGAGGGATTCCGTCATCAGCGCCAGGCCGGGGCCGGAGGTGGCGGTGAGCGAGGGCAGGCCGGCGAAGGAGCCGCCGATGACCATGTTGATGGAGGCCAGCTCGTCTTCCGCCTGCACCAGCACGCCGCCGGTTTTTTCCAGGGCCGGGGCCAGCCATTCCAGCACCTCGGTGGCCGGGGTGATGGGGTAGGCGGCGACGAACTTGATACCGCCGCGCAGCGCGCCCAGACCGGCGGCCTCGTTGCCCGAGATGTTCCAGCGCGGCGCGCCGTCGTGGGCATGTTCGGGCAGGCGGGCGGTGGCGGGCAGGGCGGCCGCCGCCTCGGCGCCGGCCTTGATGGCGGCGGTGCTGGCGGCGAGAACGGCCTCGCCCTTGCGGGCCAGCTGGGTGGTCACCACCTGCAGCACGGCGTCCAGCGGCAGACCGATCAGGGCGGCGGCGGCGCCGACGCCCACCATGTTGACGCGGCCGCCGGGAATGGTGGCGGCGATGTCCTTCAGGGCCAGGTCGGCGGCGCGGGCGCCATAGGCGGCGATGGGCTCGGGCATGGCGCCGTGCGTGGGGTCGGCCAGCACCAGGCTGTCGGCCGACAGCGGCAGTTCCGCGGCGAAGCGGTTGATGTTGCCCCAGTCGAAGGCCACCAGGAGGTCGTAGTGGTCATCCAGCGACGAAATGGGCCGGGTGGAGATGCGCAAGAGGGCGGCGGCTTCGCCGCCACGGATCTGCGGCCCCATGGACCGGGTCATCAGGCCGTAGAAACCTGCTTTCGAGGCGGCGTCCAGCAAAACCTGGCCCGCCGTCATGGCACCCGCGCCGCCGCTTCCGGTCAGCGCTACCGAAACTGAATAAGCCGCCATTTTACCTCTCGCTTTCTTGGACAGGGTACGTTGCGCCGTCCTTATGGATGAGAATAGGGGTATTAAGACCGATGCGCGCAGAATGGGCAACCGAAAGCCGCCTGAAAATGATTTTGCGCAATGATTAGTCAATATTGACGGCATTCGGGGGCTGGGCTTCAATTCCCGAACGATAAGAAGATGTTGGGGAGATGCGGTCATGGATGACGTGGAGCTGTTCCGCAGGTTGGGCCTGGCCCTGGCCATCGGCCTGATGCTGGGGGTGGAACGGGGCTGGGAACTGCGCAGCGTACCCGAAAAAACCCGCATCGCCGGGATCCGCAGCTTCACCCTGATGGGGCTGTTGGGCGGCCTGTGGGGGCTGTTGGGGCTGGAGGCCGGTCAACTGACCACCGCCATCGCCTTTCTGGGGTTCACCGCCCTGATCGTCACCGCCCATGTGCTGCGCCTGCGCCGCGAGCCTGAGGAGCAAGGTATTACCACCGAGGTCAGCGAGATGGTCACCTTCGCCCTGGGAGCGGTGGCGGCGCACGGCCATCTGGCGGTGGCGGCGGCGGGCGGGGTGGCGGCCCTGGCCCTGCTCAGTTTCAAGCGCGGCCTGCACGCCTTCGTGTCCAGCATCGATTACGTGGAGCTGGTGGCGGCGGTGCGGCTGCTGCTGATCTCGGTGGTGATGCTGCCGCTGCTGCCCAATCAGGGCTATGGGCCGGGTAACGCCCTCAATCCCTATACGTTATGGTGGATGGTGGTGATGGTGGCGGGCATCAGTTTCGTCGGCTATGTGGCCATCAAGCTGATGGGGGCCGGGGTGGGGGCGCTGCTCACCGGCTTCTTCGGCGGCTTCGCCTCCTCCACGGCGCTGACCTTGAGTTTTTCGCGCATGGGCAAGGCCGAGCCGGGGCTGCAGCCGATTCTGGCGGCCGGGGTGTGCGTGGCCTCGGGCTCGATGTTTCTGCGCATTCTGCTGATCGTGGTGGTGCTGGCGCCGTTGCTGGCCCGCACCCTGCTGCTGCCCATGCTGTGCATGGCGCTGGTCAGCTATGGCGGAGCGGCGCTGCTGTGGCTGTGGGGCAGGGAGTCCGGGTCGGCGCGGGGGCGCGGCGTCGGGGCGCTGTCCAATCCCTTCGAGCTGGGCACCGCCCTCAAGTTCGGGGTGTTCCTGGCGGCGGTGATGCTGGCCTCGAAGATCCTGCAGCAGCAGTTCGGGGCGCATGGCGTCTATGTGGTGGCCTCGCTGGCGGGTTTGGCCGATGTGGCGGCCATCTCCGTCTCGCTGTCCAATCTGTCGCTGCACGATGTGGTGCTGCCGGTGGCGGCGGCGGGCGTCTGTATCGCCGCCTTCGTCAATACCCTGGTCAAGGCCGGCATCGTCTCCGCAGTGTGCGGCTCGGGCATGGCGGTGCGGGTGTGGGGGGTGTTCCTGGCCAGCTGCGCCGCCGGCGGCGCGGCGCTGGCCTGGATGTAGGTTTAAAACGCGAACTGGCTGCGCAGGGCGACGGCGTCGATGCTGGCCCCGGCCGGGGTGGTGGAGGCGCTGCCGGTGCTGGTGGTTTTGTAGAGGTCCGAGACCTCGGTGTGGATGTAATCCAGCATGAAGCGGATATTGGCGTTGGCAACCCAGTTGAGCCCGACATCGAAGCCCTGTTGCAGGCCGCCATTGACGCCGCCGCCGAGATGGGGGGCGACGCCGGGGGTGAAATGGTCGTTGAGGTCGATGCGGCTGTAGCGCGCCGCCAGTTCCAGGGCGCCCCAGCCGCCGGTTTTCAGCGAAAAGGGCCGGTCGGGGATGACGCCGGAATAAGCGCCGGTGGACGGGATGTACTGGCGGCGGCCGCCGAGGCTGTAGCTGGCCTCGAGATAGCCGCCGTCGAAGGCGAGTTCGGGCGAAACGAGATTGGCGGCGCCGTCGGCCGGGTTGGTGCCGTGCGCCAGCTGGTCCACGGTATAATGATAGATCTCGCCCTGGGCGAAGAGGCCGTGCCAGGCCGCCGCCGCCTCGATCCCGCCGACGCTGCCGGCGCGGAAAGGGATGTTGCCGGTATTGAGCAGCGTGGTGGGGTCGATACGGAGTTCCGGGCGGTCGGCCAGGGCCAGGGCGGGCTGGGAGGCGCCGGTGCTGAGGCCGGCACTGGAAACGGTGGTGGAATTGACCCGGGAGTTGAACAGATGCCCGAAATCGGCGCCGAGATGCAGGGAGCCCTGCGAGGTTTGCCAGAGCTGATAGGCGGTGCGGCCCAGCAGGGCGTAGGCGCCGAGGTTCGATCCGGTATGAGGGGCGCCCGAGGTGGGGCCGGTCAGGGCCAGGCCGCTCCAGCGCCGGGCGCTGTTGGAGCGTAACTCCAGGGCCGAGCGGTCGTCGCCGCCGCCGAATTCGGTGGCGATCACCTGGGGCGAGGATCGTTCCAGAAACATGATGTCGTTGGAGCTGGTGGCTTCGTCCAGGGTCCAGGGAATGTCCATATAGCCAAAATCGATGGCCAGCGGCAGGCGCCGTCCGGGGTGGTTGAAGCCGTTGTAGGTGAGGTAGGCGTTTTCCACGCCGGAGGCGTCGGCGCCCGCCGCGCCGGGAGTCAGGCTGTCGGAGGTGCCGCCGAATTCGTAGATCAGGCGATAGGCCCAGTCGCCGTCGACGGTGCCGCCAAGCCCCAGACGGGCCCGGCGGGCATTGACGCCGCTGTTCAGGCTGCCGGGACCGGCGCCCTGGGCGCCGCCCGCGCGGGCCACATGGGTATAGTCGCCAGCGTCGAAATTCAGGCGGGCGATCAGGGCGATGGAATTCTGGCCGTCGGGGCTGGCGATACCGAACTGATGGGTGGGGGATTCCACCAGGGTGGGGCCCGCCGGCGCGGATGGGGCGGCCTGGGCCTGTTTCGTCTTCAAGGCGGCGATCTCGGCTTCGAGGCGTGCCATTTCGGCCTGATGCCGTGCCTCCATCTCCTGGATGGTTTGTTCCAATTGGCGGATCTCGGCGTCGTCGGCCCGGGCCGGGGCGGCGGGCGGCAGGAGCAGGGGCAGGCCGGTCAGCAGCACGGCCAAAGGGGAGGGCGATCGGCGGGGCATTGTCTCGGGCCTCGTTTCCCGGGGTGGCGCTCTTATCCAGGAAACGATACATGATAAAATCAAATTTAATATACTTATCTTCTGTATAAGTAGACTTCAATCTTTCCAGATTGGGGTTGTTCGCCGCCGTCGGCTATGGCAAAGCAGCCTTGCGTCTTGGCAAGGAGCGGAGCATGAGCAAAGGGCGGGCCAACGCCGTACTGATTCTGGTGGCGATGATCTGGGGATCGTCCTTCGTGGCCCAGAAGATCGGTGGCGGGTCCATGGATACCCTGGGCTTCGTCGCCTGCCGCTTCTTTCTGGGCGGGCTGACGGTGCTGCCCTTGTGCTGGCGTGATCTGGCGCGTCTCGCCGCCCTGCCGCGCGCCGACCGCCTGGGGCTTCTGGCCACCGGCACGGCCCTGTTCCTGGGCTCGGTGCTGCAGCAATACGGCGTCGACACCACCTCGGTGACCAATGCCGGGTTCCTCACCGGCCTTTACGTGCTGCTGGTGCCGCTGCTGGGCTGGCTGGTCCTGGGCTTGAGGCCGCCGCCGGTGATCTGGCTGTCGGCGACGGCCTGTCTTCTCGGCAGCTGGCTGTTGAGCGGCGGCGGCGGGCTGTCGTTCGCCGCCGGTGATCTGTGGGTGATGGCCAGCGCCCTGTTCTGGGCCTGTCATGTGCTGCTGGTGGGGCATATGGCGCGGCGCACCGGTCTGCCGGTGCTGGTGGCCTGTCTGCAGTTCATGATCTGCGCCGCCTGGGCCGGCGGCGGCGAGCTTCTGGTGGCGGCGCATCCCTTCGTCGGCCTGACGGCGGGCTGGCCCGCCGTGGCCTATCTGGGATTTTTCTCGGTGGGGGTGGCCTTCACCCTGCAAAGCCTGGCCCAGCGTCATGCCGCGCCGTCGCATGCCGCCATCATCCTGGCGGGCGAGGGGGTGTTTTCCGCCATCGGCGGCGCCCTGGTGCTGGGCGAGGCGCCGGGCTGGCTGCAAATGGCCGGCGGCGGCGCCATTCTGGCGGGCATGCTGCTGATTCAGCTGGCGCCGGGGGAGGCTTCCGGCGAGCCCCGGGCGGCCGAGTGAAAAAGAGTCTCGCTCCGGGCGATCTTCCATGGTTCACTATTAACCATTAAAGAGAGCGGCAGTCCCTCTGCCGTAAGCCTGCAGGGAACCGAGCAAGAGTTCCGCCAGGAGGGGAGACCGAAAACGAGATGACCACGCTGTTGCTGACCCATCCAGCCTGCCTCGAGCATGATACCGGGGAATATCACCCGGAATGCGCCGAGCGTCTGAAAGCCATTACCCATATCCTCGAAAATGAGGATTTTTCCTTCCTGCTGCGCGACGAGGCGCCGCGGGCCACCGGGGCCCAGCTTTTGCGCGCCCATCCGCAAAGCTATATCGATCATATCTTCGCCTGCGTTCCGGCCAAGGGCGAGGAGTTCCAGATCGACGACGATACCTTCATGTCGGCCGGGACCGGCGAGGCGGCCCTGCGTTCGGCGGGCGCGGCCTGCTCGGCCGTCGACGAGGTGGCCACCGGCAAGGTGCGCAACGCCTTCTGCGCCGTGCGCCCGCCCGGGCATCATGCGGAAAAGGAGCAGGCCATGGGCTTCTGCTTCTTCTCCAACGCCGCCATCGCCGCCTTGCATGCCCGCGAGGTCTATGGGTTCAAGCGGGTGGCGGTGGTGGATTTCGACGTGCACCACGGCAACGGCACCCAGCAGATCCTGTGGGACGAGCCCGGCATGTTCTACGCCTCCACCCATCAGCAGGACGCCTTTCCCTATAGCGGCGCCGAGGCGGAAACCGGCGCCGAGGGTGGGGCGGTGGTGGTCAACGTGCCGCTGCCGGCCGGAACCGCCTCGGCGGATTTCCGCGCCGCTTACAACGATGTGGTGCTGCCGCGGCTGCGGGCCTACGCGCCGGACTTTCTGATCATCTCGGCCGGGTTCGACGCCCATGCCGCCGATCCCATGGCCCATCTCAGGGTGCTGGTCAGCGATTTCGACTGGCTGGCCCGGGAGCTGGTGCAGATCGCCGGGGAAACGGCGGGGGGGCGCGTGGTATCCATCTTGGAGGGGGGATACGATCCCCGCGCCCTGGCCACCTGCGTGGCCGGACATATCCGCGTTCTGATGGGGGCCTGAGGGCTCCGGCGGACGAGTAGACCGGCGGCCGGCACGCCGCCAGAAACCGGGATAGGACCAAGGGAACGGGTCACATGAAATTCATCGAATGGACCAACGACATGTCGGTGGGGTCGGACATCCTGGACGGCCATCATCAGCTGATCATCGATTGCCTGAACCAGCTGCATCCGCTGCTGGACGGCAAGGGGCGCGCCGAGGAGGTGTATGCCGTTCTCGAAAAGCTGGAGGAATTCATCCTCATGCATTTCAGCGAGGAGGAGCAGGTCATGAAGCGGGCCGGCTATCCCGACTGGGAGGCGCATCGCGAACTGCACAACAAAATGTACGATGTGGTCTTCGCGCTGAAGACCGACGTGGAGCATGGCCGGGTGCTGGACGCCAAGCACCTGTTCGACCTGGCCTACGAATGGCTGCTGAAGCATATCCTGGGCGAGGATAAGAAATACGTGCCCTATCTGTCCCACCCGGAGGCCCCGCAAGGGGTGTGGACGCGCTCCAACGGGCGCGAGTGCTGAAAAAAAACGGCCCGGAGAGATCCGGGCCGTTTTGCTGAAGGGGGTTATTTTTCGGCGAAAGCCTTTTCGATCAGGTAATGGCCGGGCTCGCCGTTGTTGCCCTGCTGCCAGCCCAGGCCGTCGAGAATGGTGGCCAGTTCGCTCATCATGTGGGGGTTGCCGCAGATCATCACCCGGTCGTCGTCGGTATTGAAGGGCGGGCGGCCCAGATCGGAAAACAGTTTGCCGCTTTGCACCAGATCGGTGATGCGTCCCTGGTTCTTGAAGGGCTCGCGGGTCACCGAGGGGTAATAGGTCAGCTTTTCGCGGGCCTGATCGCCGAAAAACTCGTTGTCCAGCAGTTCGCCGGTGATCAGATCCTGATAGACCAGCTCGCTGGCATGGCGGCAGGTGTGGGTGAGGATGATCTCGTCGAAGCGCTCGTAGATGCTGGGATCCTTGATGATGCTCAGGAACGGCGCCAGACCGGTGCCGGTGCTCAAGAGGTAAAGCCGCTTGGCGCCGGGCAGCAGATTGTCGGCGATCAGGGTGCCGGTGGTCTTGCGGTTGACCAGGATGGTGTCGCCCGGCCGCACATGCTGCAGGCGCGAGGTCAGGGGGCCGCCCGGCACCTTGATGGAGAGAAACTCCAGATGCTCGTCGTAAGAGGCGCTGACCATGCTGTAGGCGCGCATCAGGGGCTTGCCGTCCACCTTGAGGCCGATCATGGCGAACTGCCCGCTTTCAAAGCGGAAGCCCGGATCACGGGTCAGCTTCAGGGTGAAAAGATGATCGGTCCAGTGATGGGTTTCGAGAACCGTTTCTTCGATGATGTTGGACATCTTGCGTGCAAACCTCGGAAAGCCTTGTGCGGTCGGCGCTGGTTATAACACGTGCCGATCGTCTATTTCTAGATAAATACGATAGACATGTGTCTAAATGATAAAAACAACAGTTACATTGTGTTGTATTCGGGCGGGGCGCGTGCCGCCTCCTGGGCGGCTGTTGCGGTATATAGGAGAGGGGCATGCGAAAAAAAGGGTCTTGCGCCCATGGCCGACATGATCACACTGCAAGGCGTAACGGGCGCGCTGCGAGCGAGGCGAAGATGAAGGTTGGCATGGCGGGGGTCTGTGTGGCGGGCGCGCTGGCGCTGCTGCTGGCGGGGTGTGCTTTTCAGGGCCGGCATCCGGTGCGGACGACGCGCAACGCCCTGGTTTACAGCCCCAACGCCGAACCCCTGACCGGCGGGCCGCTGGGACGCGCCAGCTGCACCGAGGCGGAGGGGCGCTGGTTCGATCGTCTGGCCGGGGGGCCGCAAGGGCGCTTGAGCCGCGACCGGTTCCTGGCCGATGCCCGCGCCCAGTTCGCCCGCATGGATCTCAATCACGACGGCATGCTGACCTCGGCGGTGCTGGCCCGCTACCGGGCGCCCTATCTGCCCAACGGCGGCGTGAGGGACGGCGGTTACCGGCCTGGAGCGGCGCCTGCCGACACGGCGGACCCGGTGATGTCGGCCGACAGCCATCTGCTGTTCCGGGTTACCCTGGAGGATTTTCTGGCCCAGGCCGAGGATGTCTTCGAACGGTTGGATCGTCATCACGACGGCTCCTTGACTCGCGCCGATGCCGAGGCCTTTTGCGGGCCGCAGTAAGCAAAGGGGGCAGGATTTGCCGGGCGGGCAATTCCTGCCGGGTCGATCCTGCAGGTCTTTCCGATGCTCCACTCTAGACCGGGAAGGATTAAGATTTCGTTTGCGGGGGAATCCGCGGGACGTCCGGTGCTTTTTTCAGGATGGCCGTTGTTGGCACGCCACGTGCAGTTAACCGTGGGAACTTGACGGGGGCGTCAGTTTTCTCGGCATGGAGCATGGCCATGGTCAGCAGCGTCGGCGGCGTCAGTTCCGCCTACACGGATTGGTTCAGCGCGATCTCGTCAACAGGGACCGCTTCGACCAGCACCACTTCCTCGGTTTCGGACGCGTCCTTCAGCAGCGCCGCCTCCGCCACCTCGTCTTCCTCCACCTCCTCCAGCACCAGCGCCTCGGGGTCCAGCAGCGACTTCTCGACGGCCTTCCAGCAACTGGCGGCGGAACTGCAGAATTTGCTGTTGCAGATGCAAAGCGGCGGCAGCGGCGCCGATACCTCCGCGGCGGCGTCGGCCAGCACGGCCAGCACGGCCAGTACGGCCAGCACGAGCTCGGTGGCCACCACCAGCACGGTGTCGGGCAGCGGCCATGTGCATCATCATCATGATGCCGATGGCGACGATGACGGCAGCACCTCGGCCTTAAGCTCGGTGACCGGCAGCTCGACCACCACCAGCAGCCTCAGCGGCAGCGGCCTGATGGCCAGCTTCCTGCAGGATCTGAGCAGCGCCCTGCAAAACGCCGCCAACGGCGCCAGCAGCGCCACCGGCAGCGATACCTCCAGCAGCGGCATGTCGGCCATGGGGGCTCCGCCGCCGCCGCCGCCGCCGTCCGCGTCGACCTCCAGCGGCACCGTCGCCGCGGCCAGCACGGTCTCCACCAGCAGTTCCACCACCGCGTCGGTCAGTTCGTCCGACACGCTGCAGCAACTGGCGGATCTGATGGCCAATCAGCTGATGAACCTGCAGCAGGTCTCCAGCGACAGCGCCACCACCCTGTCGTAAACAGGGCGGGCACGCATGGACCTAAAAAAGACCGGACGGTTCGCCGTCCGGTTTTTTTATGTCCCGTCCTGCAGGGAACAGATGAAGCCCACCATATGGCCGCGCGAATCGGTGAGCGGACGGCGCTTCATCCGGCAGGGGGGCGCATCCGCCTCCAGGGTCAGCAGCATGTCGGCCGGCGACCCGGCCAGGGCCAGCCCCAGATCGGGCGGCGGCAGCCGTTCCACCAGGGGCTGGGGCAGCACGTCGATGACGTTGAACCCCAGCAGATCCTCCACCGATTTGCCGATCAGGCGGGCGAAGGCGCTGTTGACGTGGGTGATGCGCAGGCGGCGGTCCACCATGAACATGGCCACCGGCATGGCTTCGACGATCTGTTCCTGCAACAGCAGCCCCTGACGGATGGAATCGTAGGCGGCATTGCGGTCCACCAGATCGCGGATGGCGATGATGGCCAGGCGCTGTTCCCCCTCGCCATCGCTGGGGCGGGCGGCGGTGATGGTGAGATCGGCCTGCAACGGTTGTCCGGCCAGATTGGTGAGATGGGTGTCGTAGACCTTGAGAGGCACGCCGTTCTCCAGCACCCGCGCGATGGTGGACAGCACGCTGGGGCCGCACATTTCCTGCAGGTTCGAGGCCAGCAGCGTGGCCTTGTCGGCGGCCAGCAGCTGTTCGGCGGCGGGATTGCATTCGAGAATCGAGCCGTTGGCGCTCACTTCCAGCACCCCTTCGCCCAGGGCGTCGAGAATGCGGGCATGGCGCTCGGCCAGGGCCAGCAGCTCCAGGGCGGCGGCCTTGCGTTCGATGGCATAACGCAGGGTGCGGCGCAACAGCGAGGCGTCCACCATGCCCTTGACCAGGAAGTCCTGGGCGCCCGCCTGCACGGCGGCCATGCCCACCGCCTCGTCGTCGTTGCCGGTCAGCACCACCACCGGCATGCGGGGATGGGCGGCCACCATCTTGCGCACGGTGGCGATCCCGAAGGAATCGGGCAGCGACAGATCCAGCATGCACAGATCGAAGGGGCGGCTGGCGGCCAGGGCCAGGCCGTCCTTCAGGGTTTCGGCGATGGTGCAGACGGCGGCGCCGTGCCCTACCGCCATGATCTGGAACTGGCGGGCGTCGCCGGGGCTGTCTTCGATCAGCAGGATGGACTGGGCCATGCGCGTCACGCCTTATCGTGAGGGGGGCGGGGCAGGGTGACGGTTTTGCACCAGTAGGACTCGATGGCCCGCATCACCTCCTGGAACCGGTCGAAATCCACCGGTTTGGTGATGAAGCTGTTGGCCCCCAGGGCATAGCTGCGCACGATATCCGGTTCGGCGTCGGAGGTGGTCATCACCACCACCGGAATGTCGGCCAGCGCGGGATCGGCATGCAGGGCCTCCAGCACCTCGCGGCCATCAAGGCGCGGCATGTTGAGATCCAGCAGGATCAGATCGGGGCGGGGGGCCTGGGCGTAGGCCTCGCCCTGGCGGCGCAGGAAGGCCAGACACTCCACCCCGTCGCTCACATGATGAACGGCGTTGGGATGCCCCCAGTCCTTGAGAACGCATTTGGCCAGGGCGGCATCGCCGGGATCGTCTTCCACCAGCAGCAGCACGAAGGGGCGGGGCGCGGCCATCACGCGGTCTCCGCCATGGGCAGAACCACATGCACGCGGGTTCCGGCATCCGGTTCGGAGTCCAGCCAGATCCGGCCCTGATGCCGATCGACGATCTTTTTGCACACAGCCAATCCGATCCCGGTTCCCTCATAGTCGTTCCGGCCGTGCAGGCGCTGGAACAGACCGAAAATGCGTTCATGGTGTTCTTTTGCAATGCCGATGCCGTTGTCAGCAACAATAATTTCCACCTTGCCCCAATCCCAGTGCCGGGCCGACAGCACGACGCGCGGCGGCCGTCCGGCGGCGCGGTAGGTCAGGGCGTTGCCCAGCAGGTTCTGGATCAGCCGCTCCAGCTCGATGCGGTTGCCGCGCACCGAACCGATGCCGTCGGCCATGTCCAGCACCACCTCGGCGCCGGCCTCGGCGGCGGCGGGGGCCATGATGCGCCGGGCCTGCTCGAGGATATCGGCCACCGGTAGCGATTCGGCCGGGCCGCCGGATTGGCCGATGCGGGCGTAATCCAGCAGATCCAGGATCAGGCGGTGCATGCGCTCCACCCCCTCTTGCACCACATCCAGGAAGGCCCGACCCTCCATATCCAGGCGGTCGCCCTGGCTGTGCCGCAGCAGGCCCACATAGCTGCCGATCTGGCGCAGCGGCTGGCGC
This sequence comes from Pseudomonadota bacterium, assembly GCA_021782815.1. GTDB lineage: Bacteria > Pseudomonadota > Alphaproteobacteria > Rhodospirillales > Magnetospirillaceae > JAJZGK01. The sequence goes on along the minus strand of JAJXUO010000059.1, from coordinate 6,674 downwards.
AGATCATGCGAGGCGACGGTGGCGAACTGTTCCAATTCGGCATTGGAGCGTTCGAGTTCGGCCGCCTTTTCCTCCAGGGCGCGCAACGCCTTGTTCAGGGCGAATTGCGAGGCCTTGCGGTCGGTAACGTCCTCGGCGGCCCACACGATGTCCTGGTCGGGCTTGCGGTGATCGACGGCGCGGGCGATCAGGCGCACGGTGATCAGGCGGCCGTCGCCATGCTGCATGGCGTATTCCGTTTCAAAGATCTGGCCTTCGCGCAGGCGTTCCAAGGCCATGCGGCCCAGGGTCTGGTAGGACTCGTCCGAGGGATAGAGCAGGCGCGAGGGCTGGCCGATCAATTGGTCGGGGGTGCGGCCGAAGATGCGGCAATAGGCCGGATTGGCCTGTACGATCAGGCGCTGGAAGCTGATGATGGCAAAGCCGATGGGGGCGTTGTCCAGCAGGGTGGCCAGACGCTGGTGCGTGGAGGCCAGGGCGGCCTGGGCCTCGTCGCGTTCCAGGCAGACGCCGATCCAGCGGGCCAACTGGCGCATGAAGTCCAGGTCGGCCTCGTCGGGAGCGTGGTCGGCGGGGGTGGCGGCGGTAAAGACCAGGCTGCCGAAGAGGCGGTCGTGCACCAGCACCGGGGCGCCGATATAGCGGCCGACCGGCGGCATGCCGGGTGGCGGCGGTATCGGCTCCATCCGATCGATGGCCAGGGCGTCGGCGGCGCGCAGCACGGCCTCGCAACAGGTGCCGGTCAGGGGCCAGTGCCGTCCGCACAGGGCGTCGCCGGGCGGCTGGGCCTGCAGCACGGTGACGCTTTGGCCCTCGATGCGGGTCAGCAGCGCCTGCTCCATGTGCAAATGCAGGCGGGCCTGGTTCAGGGCGTCATCGATACAGGCCTCCAGCCGGGCCGGGGCCGGGGCCGACAGCCGCGCCAGCAGGCGCAGGCTGTGCTGCCGGCGCCGCGCCTGATCGGCGGCCTCGGCGATCTCGGCGCGCAGCCGTTGTTCGCGGCCGGTGGAGACCAGAACCAGCATGCTGACCACGCCGCTCATCAGCAGGCCGACGAACAGCACCATCCAGTTGACGTTGCGGCGGGCGCCGGTCACGAACAGCAGATTGGGCACGATATGCAGGCGCCAGGTGCGATGGCCGACGGCGATGGGGAAATCCTCGGCCCATTGCAGGCTGCGGCCGAACAGGCCCTGCTCGGCCAGGGTGTAGAGGCCGGGCGCATCGGCGGAATTGCTGCTGAGGATGTGGGCCTTGCCGCCGTTGTCGTCCAGTAGCCAGTAATCGATGGTGGCGGTGCGCAAGCCTTCGAAGGCGGCATGGGTCAGGGTCTGGGGCCGCATGGCGGCCAGGATGAAGCCGCGGGGAGCGTCATTTCGGCTTTGAAAGAGCGGTTGCGCCAGGATGATGCCGTCATAGCCGTGCGGCAGCGGCATCATCGGGCTGAAGACCGGGCGGCGTTGCCGGGCGGCCTCGTCCAGCACGGCGGCGATCGCGGGGTCGCTGGCCAGATCATGGCCCAGGCCGGGCTGCGGGCCGGTGCCGGGGCTGAGGAAGGTGAGCGGCACCAGCGGCCGGTCCTGCCGGAACGGCGGCTGCCACATGCCGTCGCGCGGCTGGGTGACGGCATAGTCGGTCAGGCCCTGCCCGCGCGCCCAGGCCTCGAAGGCGGTCCGTTCGGCGGGGGCGAGCACGGGGGCCCAGGCCAGACTGTCCAGCACCGGGGCCAGACGGCGCAGGCGGGTGGCGAGGGGGATGAATTCGTTGCGGTCGCGCCGGGGGTGCCCGGCATAAAATCCCTCGAACACCTGCAAGGCCTCGCCCTGCGCCGCCAGGGTCTTGTTCAGGGACCGGGCCATGGCGGCGGCCAGACCGTGGAAGCGGGACTCCTGGGCGCGGCGTTCCACCATGGTGGCGTAACTCACCATGGCCACGGTGGCGGTGAAGGTGCAGCCCAGCCAGAAGGCGGCGGCCAGCACCCGCCGGTGCTGGCCGGGTTCGCGCGAGAAGGCGCAGAGCAGCAGCGGCGTGAAGACGAACACGCCGATGACGTCGCCCACCCACCAGGTGGCCCAATGGCGGGCCAGGATGTCGGTGGGAACCTCGCCCACGCTCCACAACGCCGCCGAGCCGACCGAGGCGCTGATCAGGCAGGCCAGCAGGCCGCCGTGGACCAGCAGGGCGGCGATCTGGCGCAGGGAGGTCAGGCTGTTGGGGTAGCCGCCCAGGCGGCGGACGAGAAAGCCGCCCGCCAGGGCCTGGGCCGAGGCGCCGGCGGCGATGACGGCGGGCAGGATCAGGGCGCCGCCCAGGGCCGGCAGGCTCATGGCCTCGGGCGGATGCAGGTTGAGCAGCAACGCCCCCAGAGCGATACCCGGCCAGATGCCCGGCCCCAGCAGCAGCACGGCCGCCAGGGCCAGGCCCGAGGGCGGCCAGATGGCGGTGGCGAAGCCGGGCGGGATGGACAGCATCAGCCCCAGCCGTCCGGTCAGATAATAGGCGGCGGTCATCATCGCCAGCAGGGCAAGGCGACGGGACAGGGCGGCGAGGGGGCGGGGCGGCCTGGCGGTCACGCGGCGCCTCGCGGCTGGGGAATGCGCAAGGTGAAACGGGTGCCGCTCTCCAGCACGGTGGGGGTGATGGTGCCGCCGTGCATGTCGGCCACCTCGCGGCATACCGCCAGCCCCAGGCCGATGGCGCCGCTGTCTTCCGACTGGAAGCGGGAAAAGGGTTCGAACAGATGGTGGCCGCCGATCTTGGGCAGGCCGCGGCCGTTGTCGGTGATGCTGAGCCACCAGCCGGCGGCATCGCTGCCGCCGGTGATCGAGAGCCGCAAAGGCCGCTCGGGCGAGCGGTATTTGATGGCGTTGCTCAACAGTTCGGCCAAGGCCTGGCCCAGCATTTCCACATCGACCCGCACGGTGGGCAGGGGGGCGACGGCGGTCTCGGCGCCGATGGCGGTCAGATCGTCGCGCAAGGCGGCCAGATGGCGGGCGATCAGTTGCGCCAGATCGCAGTCGCGCAGCTGCGGGGTTCGGGTCAAGAGGGTGGTGTAGCGGTGAAATTCCCGCAAAATGTCCTTCAACCGCCGTCCGGCCCGTTCGACATAGGCCAGATGCTCATCCAGCGTGGCGCTGGCCGGGCAGGCCGCGAGCTCGGGGTCTTGCAGCAGATCGCGCCGCGCCAGTTGGGTGAAGCTGACGATGGGCCGCACCGGCTCTTGCAGGTGATGGGCGGTGATGCGGGCCAGATGCAGCAGCTTGTCGTTGACCAGGGACAGGCGTTCGGCGCGGTGTTCGGCCAGGCTTTTCGACGCCTCCAGCAGGGCGGTGCGCTCGGCCACCGCCCGTTCCAGGGCGATCTGCTGGTCGAACACGGCGCGGCGGCGGCGGTCGGCGGCATGGGCCCACAGGTAAAGCGCCAGCGATACCGCCAGCAGCAGCGGTACTTCCACCAGGGCCATGTCGCGCCAGGACGACAACAGGCCGGGCATGGCGAGGCCCGCCGTCACCACCAGGCCGTACTCGGGCAGTAGGCGGTAGCCCAGCAGCCGGGGGGAGCGGTCCGCTTCGCCGGGCGTGCGCAGCACGCCGCCGGCCCCTTGCGCGAGGGCGGCGGCAAGCCGGGGGGCCTCCCGCCAAACGGTGCCGAAGGCCGTCGGCGTGCCGGGGCGCTGGGCGATGATGCGGCCGTCATGCGACAGGATGGCGCCGCCGGCCTCGGGATCCGGCAGCGCCGCCGCGAGCAGATCGGCCAGGCCGTCGGGATCGACGGCGGCGACCACCAGTCCCAGGCAGGTGTGCCGGCGGGGCGACCATACCGGCAGGGCCAGGTGGAGGGTGCGGGTGCCGGTGGCCCGGCCCGTCACCGGCTGCCCGACGCTGAGGCGGGCCTTCGCATCGCAGACCGCCTGGCGGAGATAGGCGCGGTCGCGGATATCGAGCCCGCCGGCGGGAATGCCGATATCGGGCAGGGTGTCCGGGCGCAGCAGGCCTTGCGGGGTGACCACACCCACCCAGCGCAGATCGGGGTAGCCGGCCATGCGTCCGCTCACCCGCTGGCGTTCGGCGGGGTCGTCCCAGCGGTTGTCGCGCACGGCGGCGGCCACCTCGTCCAGAAGTCCGGTGATGCCGCGCAGGCGTCCGTCCACCTCCAGGGCCAGGGCCGCGGTCACCGTGTTTAGCAGGCGGCGGCCATGATCGGTTTCCTGACGGTAGGCGGCGAGAAGATGGGTCAACGCCGCCAGCATGATCAGGCTGATCAGCACAAGGGCGCTGCTGCGCGCCAGAAAGGGCGAGCGGTTCGACAGTACGGGCGGCGCGGCGGCGCGCCCGTCCGCTGTGGTGTGCACATCTCCCCTGGCTCGCACCATCGGCTCCTGTCTGCCGGAACGAAGGGGCGGCCGGGCCGATCCATCCCCGCTCCGGTGCGAATATTCCCCGCCCGTTACAGTAGAGGAAGAACCGGAGGACTGCAAACCCGTCGGATGCCGGGGGAATCGAGGGACCCCGATATCCCCCGGTTCCATATGTCCCTCAAGCGCCCGGCGCTCATCGCGCCAACGCGGCGAAAATCCCCTTCAAGCGAACAACGATCCCGCGTTCACACGATGACCCCGCCGGGACAATCCGTGGCCCTTGTTCCGGTGGGGCGGCGTGGTATATCTGACGTTCGGCATAAGGGAGGGAGCGGTCCGGAGCCATGGTCAGGGAGGGGGATATGGCGGCGGCGTCCCTGCGCATGGACGCCCTGGCGCGCAACCTGCCGGTCACGGTGCTGAGCAGCCTGGGGTTGGCGCTGCTGCTGCTGATGGGGCGGGTCGTGGGCGGCGCCCGGCCGGGCTGGCTGGCGGCCTGGTGCGTGCTGATGGCCGCGCTGGCCGCCGGACAAACGGCGCTGCTGGGGCTTTACCGCCGCCGCCGCCGCCATCCCGGCTACAGTCCGCGCCGTTGGGAACGACGCTTCCTGCTGGCCTGTCTGGCATCGGGACTCTCGTGGGGGCTCTACGGTTTCGGCGCCACGCTCGCTGCCGGCGGGATTCCCGTCATTCTGCTGCTGACGGCGCTGGCGGCGCTGTCGATGCCCGGATTGGGGCGCTTTCCTCCGGCGCTGCTGGCCTTCGTGCTGCCCGCCCTGGGCGGCCCGCTGCTGCGCCTGGCCCTGGCGGGGTCGGCGGCGCGGCTGTCGTTGGCGGGCCTGTCGCCGTTGTTTCTGGCCCTGCTGGCCCTGGCCCTGTGGCGGGCCGAACGGGCGCAGCTGCGCTCCGTCCGCCAGGCCTACAGCGGCCGCCGCCTGCTGGCGGAGCTGCGTGCCGGCGAGGCGGCGACGCGGCGCCTGATCGAGGCCTCGCCGTTGCCGCTGCTGCTGGTCCGCATGACCGACCGGCGCATTCTCTTCGCCAACAGCCGCGCCCGCGCGGTGCTGGGCGACGGCCAGGACGTGTTCGTCGATCCCCTGGCCCTGGCCGCCATTGCCGGCGAGGCGCGGCGGCTGGGGTCTTTGTGGGATCAGGAAATGACCCTGCGCGGCGCGGCGGGGCAGCCGTTTCAGGCCCTGGTGTCGGCGGCGCCGCTGCAGGATCACGGCGAGGCCTCGCTGCTGATCGGCTTTTACGACGTGACCCAGCGCAAGCTTTTGGAGGAGGATCTGCGCCGGGCCAAGACCGAGGCCGAGGCGGCCAGCCGCGCCAAATCGGATTTTCTCGCCATGATCAGCCACGAGATCCGCACCCCCATGAACGGGGTGGCGGCCATGGCCGAGCTGTTGTCGCACTCGGCGCTGGACCTGGAGCAGCGCGGCATGATCTCGGTGGTGCGCCACTCGGCCGACCATCTGATCGGCATCATCGACGATATCCTGGATTTTTCCAAGATCGAGGCCGGCCGGATGGCGCTGGACGAACAGCCCTTCACTTTGCGGCTGCTGGTGGAGGAGGTGGCCGATCTGGTGGCCACCCGCGCCGGGGAAAAAGGGGTGGAGGTGGTGGTGGACGTCTCGCCCGATCTGCCCGCCCGCTTCCACGGCGATGCCGGCAAGCTGCGGCAGATCCTGACCAATCTCTTGGGCAATGCCGCCAAATTCACCGAACGCGGCCATATTCGCGTGGCGGCCGAGCCCGACGCCGCCGGAGTGCTGCTGCGGGTGGACGATACCGGGCCCGGGATCGCCTCCGATCTGCAGACGCGCCTGTTCCAACCCTTCACCCAAGGCGACGGCACGGTGGTCCGCCGTTTCGGCGGCACCGGCCTGGGGCTGTCCATCAGCCGCCGTCTGGTGGAGTTGATGGGCGGACGGATCTCGGTGGACAGCCGTCCCGGCGCCGGCACCAGTTTCCGCGTCTGTCTGCCGCTGGTGGCCTTGCCGCCGCAAGGGGGGGCGTCCCGGCGGCTGGATGGCCTGCGGATTGCCGTCAACAGCGCCACCCGCCCCTTGCGCGTGGCCCTGGAAACGCTGCTGCGGGGGGAAGGCGCCCTGCTGGCCGCCGACGCCGAGACGGCCGATCTGGTGATCCAGGACGGCGCCGGGCGGGCGCCCGGTCGTCCCTGTTTGCGGCTGGTGCCCTTCTATCGCTTCGATGCCCAGGGCGCCACCGGCGATCTGGTGCGCAAGCCGGTGCATTTGGAGGATCTGGTGCGCGCCGTGCTGCGCGCGCGGGGCGAAGGCGGGGCGCCCGC
>JAJXUO010000058.1 GCA_021782815.1 Pseudomonadota bacterium | reverse complement strand
GGTCAGCCACGAAAATTTCGAGGCCAGCCAGGAAACAAGGGCGGCGGCCTGCCCGCGCACCCAATCCCATGCCCCACCGAACCCTCGCTTTATGCTCTCTGTCAACGTCGCCACCGGCCCCCCCAGAGCACTCCAGATCTGCTTCCAGTGGGTGGCCAGGGCATAAACAGCAATCGAGCACGCCGCTACCGCCGCTACGATACCGAGCACGACCCACGTCACCGGGTTGGCCAGCATCGCGGTCGTCCACGCCCAGCTCGCCGCGATGACGGGAACCATGGACCCGGCAATGCGTACCAGGCCCATGGCGACAGATCCCAGACGTGACCATGTGGCGGGGTTGGCCAGCATCGCGGTCGTCCACGCCCAGCTCGCCGCGATGACGGGAACCATGGACCCGGCAATGCGCACCAGGCCCATGGCGACAGATCCCAGGCGCAGAAACCCCAGCGTTTCGCCCAGCAGCCCGAACCCCTTGATAGCGCCACCCACCCAGGCGATGGCGTGCCCCACCGCCGCCAGGGCGCCGAGGGCGACCACCACCTTTCCCACCACGCCGCCGCAGGCCGAAAGCGCCGCCGCGAACCATTGCACCGGTCCTGTGAACACCGCCTCGGCCGCCTGGGCCATCGAAGCCCGCAACCGCGTCAGCGAGCCCGAAAGGGTTTCACTGGCCTCGCCCGCCTTTTTCAGCAGTTCCGCGCCATCGCCCTTGGCCCCCAACACCTTGTCCAGTGTCTCCGAATGACCTGTGGCTTTAACCTCGCCCGAAACCGCCTTGAACATGTGCGCGGCGGCGTCGCCGAACAGGCCGTCCAGCCGGTTGATCTCCATCTGCTGCTGGTTCGCCGGCAGCCGGTAGGCCTCGGCATATTTCGACAGCATCTTCTGCATCAGCCAGACCGGCGATTTCACATGGCCATTGCGGTCATAGGCGGCCTCGCCCAGTCCCTGCGAAAGCTGGGTCACGTAGTCCCAGTGGGTCAGATTATCCAGCCACTGCTCGGTGGCGCTGGCCGCGCGGCGGGCATTGCCGCCCGAGCCTTTTGCCGCGACGGCGAAAACGGCCGAGAGGGCGTCCGCCGCCGCCGGCCCGCGCATGCCCAGCTGCTCCATGCTGTCCGAGATGCGGTCGAACACCTGGGCGAAGGCCTCGGCGCCGCCGGGGGTGTCGATCAGCCGCTGCCGGATCAGCGCCACGCTGGAAAGAAATTGCTCCGGTTTCTCCAGATGCATCTTGGTCTGCAGGGCGCCGAACAGGCTCCCCGTATCCTCGGCGTTCAGGCCCAGCAGCTGCATCGCCGCCGCCGCCGTCTTGATGTTCTCGCCGGCCACCTCCGCCGTGCCGCCGGTCTCGCGGAACGCCCGGTAAAAACTGGTGAGATTTTCCTGGGAAACGCCAAACTGCACCGCCGCCTGGTTGGTTTCCTCCTTCAGGCGCTCCACCGACTCGCCGGTCATATCGAAATTGATCTGCTGACGCCGCCAGAATTCGTCGTCTCCGGCCACGTCCTTGATGGAAAATCCCTCGGCCACCAGCGCCCCCATGCCGCCGAAGCTGTGCGCGAACTTCTCGCTGGCCTCTCCGGCGGCCCGGCCAAACTCGGCCAGATGGGCGATGGGTTTGCGTAACGCTTGTGATAGGTGCTCCGCACTCGTACTGGCCCGTGCAAATCCCTGGCGCAGACGCGTGCTGGCTTTCTCACCGCTCTCCCCTACGGCAGCGGCGGCCGATGCCGGTTCCTGTAATGCGGCAGCGATCCCTTTAATCGGTCCAGTTGCCGCGTCCAGCACCTTGAACAGCATGCTGAACAGCATGGTGTTGCCCATCACACCCTCTCATGCGTCGCCTTGAAAAACCGGAGCGCCTCTTCGTGCCACTCCAGCAGCTCCGGCACCGGCATGGCGCTCACCACATCCAGACCGGTGTGGAGCACCCCCGCCACCTCGGCCGCTATCTGGCGGAGGTTCGGGGGGATTGCCCTAAAAAATCCTGCACCATCTCCACCAGGATGAAGGCGTCCAGGGCGTCGACCTTGCCCAACTGCAGCGGCCCGATACCGGACAGCACTGCCAGCAGCTTGCCCGCCGCCGCCAGATCGCCCATGCCGGCATTCCGGTGCGCCTTGACCTCCCTGTAAGAGGGGCGCCGCACCGTGATGCTGTCGGTCTCGCCGTCCTTGGTGTCGATGGCCCGCAGCAGCGTCAGGGTGCTGCCGTCCTCGTCGGCGTGGATACGCTCGGCGTGACGCACCAGCAAATCTCCCTCGTGGCGCGGCCGGTCGGGGTCGGGCAGTCGGTCGAACATGCCCCCCATGATCTCGGCCAGCAGCAGGGCATCGCCGCCGTCCACGTCGTCGAAGGCTTTCACCTCCACGCCCGCCATGCGGGCGATCAGCCAGCCGGCCTTGTCCAGTTCGTCGCCGCTCACCTTGGATTGCACCAGCACATCGTCCCACGTGGGCCGGCTGATAGTCAGGAAGGCGGCGCCCAGCAACGGGCGCCGCAGGGTCACGGTCACCGAGCCGTCATCGTGCGGCTCGATCCTGTCGTCATAGCGGTCGCGCAGCATGTCAGATCCTCACGATATCGCCGTTGAAGGTGATCGGAAGGGCGCCCTTGCTACTGTCCAGGCCATCCTCCTTGGCGAAAATTCCGGGCGCCATCAAATAGTTCACGCCGTTGTCGCAGGCGAACACCAGCGAGATCCCGGGCAGCGTGAAGACCCCGATATCGAAATCAGGGCCATGCAGGAAAGAGGCCTTGATGGTGCCCGGAATCGGCTTGCTGATGTACCCGGCGGTCTGTCCCCGCGAGTTCATCACCGGGGTATTTTCGATGCCGGCCAGCCCGGTGATCGACGCGCCGTCCATGGTGCTGTCGAAATAGGCGCCGTTGATATAGATGTCGGCCTTGCCCGTCAGTTGGTCCATCTGTCCTTACTCCTCGAACGCCATTTGCCCGGCGATGATTTCCAGCGGCCCCACCAGGCGCGGCGACAGCAGCTGATCGTTGCGCGCATGGTTCTGAGCGTTGCGGATCGACAGCAGCGCCGCCTTGAACCCCGCGAAATCCTGGACCAGCCCCAGCCCCATCATGGCCTGGTACCAGGCCAGGGTTTCATGGGCCAGGCCAGCCGGGGTGGTCTCGCCGCTCACCACCGGCGTGCCGTTGTCGGCCAGGGTGAAGTTGGGAAACCGCACAGCCATCCAATTGACCCACGACGGCCGCAGATACATCAGCGTCGCCATGACCCAGCGCCCGTGATAGCTGCTGTCGGCGGTGCCCGCCGCATTGGTCTTGTAGGTGGTCACCGCACGCTCCAGCGCCACGCTGCCGTCGTCGCCCACCGTCCAGCAGCTGCCGCCTTCCAGATACTGCAGCTGCCGTTCGGCCAGGGTGAACTGATCGGCCAGGGCCGGCCCTTTCATGTTGGGCAGCAGCGTGCCGCGTTGCGGCGCGTTGGGCCGGTTCACCAGATTGGCGCAATAGACCGCGCCGATGATGGCCGCCTCCACGAACGGCGCCGTCGGCGTGTTCTGGCTGGCCCACATGTCCTGGAACTGGCTGTTCATCGCCGCCAGCGCCGTGTTGATGCTGCCCGGCGTGCCCCGCATCGCCGTCACCAGCGCCCCCTCGGCACCGATCAGCGCGTTCCAGCGCCGCATCATTTCGGTGTACCAGGCGCTATAGCTGGCGCCGTCGGTATAGGGCATGGCCATCACATGGTACTGCTTGTCGCCCAGCGCCGCGATGACCGGGGTCATGCTGGGATTGCCGGCGCCGCCGCTCATGGCGGTCACCACCGCCGTCAGCCCGGCCGGGATCACGTCGCCCTGCTCGTACTGCAGGCGGATGTCGATCACGCCGGCATCCACGCCCTTATGACGGGCGGTGATGTCCACCTTGCCCGGGGTGGTGCCGTCCACGGCGGCGGTCACCGGCAGATCCAGCGTCTCGGTGATGGCGGCGGCCAGGGCGCTGGCCACCTGCGCCGCCGTCTCGCCCACCGAAACCGACACCTGCGCCGGCATGATCAGGCCGCTATAGGCGATATAGGCGGTCAGGGTCGCTGCCTGCGTCGCCGTGCCGGTGAACGTGATGGCGCCCTGGGCCGCCACCCCGGCGGTATTGTCCAGGGTGCCGATGGCCCAGGTCTCCACCATGGTGTTGGCGGCCACCGCGCCGGCCACCATGTTCGAGAGCATGCTGCCCTGACCGAACAGACCGTCGGCCTGGGCCTTGCCGGTGGTGATCAGCTGCGGCACCAGCGGCTGCGCGCTGCCGGTGGGCAGCATCTGGCCGATGATCAGATACCTGTAGGCCAGCGGGCTGGCGCCATTGGCGGCGTTCGAGGCGTTGAATTCGGCAAAGGCGCCGGGCACCTCCAGATCGGCGGGGATCTGTGAAAAGGGGATCGAGGTCGTGGTCATGCGGTGGCCCCTTCATCGGGTTTGACGGTGGGTTTGGCCGCCGGCGCGGTGGCGGCGACGGGCGCGGCGGCGGCGGTCATGGGCGCGGTGGCGGCGGCCGCGGTGGCGGTCTGGGGCTTAATGATCACGATGTCGCCGCGCGTCCACGCGCGGTGCCAGTGCGCATCATCCAGATTAACCTGGTGGCCCTGGCGATCCGCCTCATCCACGTTGGCCAGCAGCTTGCCGCTGCGCGGATGCCGCAGCCGCCGGCCAGCGGCGGTTTTCACGGTCTGCATGTTCACGATATTGATCCTCCAACCACAGATGTTTCGTTGTCGGGCACGGGCAGTGTCTGGCCATCCGGCGACACCGGCGTCCAAATGCCGTGGAATGCGAGTAAACTCGTCACGTTTCCGCCATCCCCCACCGTCGAGCGCGCCGTGCTGTATAGCGTCTCGAACTGCACGCCGGTGATCGACAGCCAGTGCTGGCCCGACTCGCCCGAGGGCGCGCCGGAATACACCTCGTCGACGCTCACCGGCACCAACGGCGATATCGGCAATCCCAGCTGCTGGCCGGCCAGCAGATCGCGCATCAGCTCGGCCAGGGCGCGCGAGCCGATCTCCTGGGCCGAAGGGCCGCCGACCCGCGCCGTCATGCTCTGGGTGCGCCGCGTCACCGCGCCGCAGACCACGGTGAACCGGCCTCGCCAGCGCTCGCCGGTACCGCTGCTGGTCTCCATCGCCGATCCGGTGTGCGACAGCAGCACGAACGGCGACACCATGGCCAGGCGCTCCACGCCCTCCTCGGAAAAATCGCCGCTGTAGCGGTCGATCGTTTTGATCAGCGCACCCACGGTGGCCGCGGTGTTGATCAGGCGGATCCGCGCGATCATCGCGTCCTCGATGGCGGTGATGACGGCGCTCATGCCGCACCCCCCATCACATAATCGTGGGCCAGCCGCGCGATGGCCGTCCGGTCACCGGCCGACAGCCCCAGGTACGGACGCCCGGGCACCATCACGCTATGAGCCCGCACCAGGTGATAGCTCATGAAATCGCTTTTGGACGCTTTCACAAAACGTGAGCGCCCCGCCGCCAGATCGCGCTGGCTGCGATAGATCGGCATCGAGCGCGCATACTGCTCGATCTGGCCGCCCAGCTGCATCAGCCGGGCATAAATCACATTGGTCCCCACCTCCACGCTGCCGGCGGTGGCGCGCCAGGTCAGCGACCGCCGCAGCCGGCCCGAGGCCATCAGCGCCCGGGCGTTGGAGCCCCGCTTCTTCAACGTGGCCTTCGACAGCGGCGCCCACGGGCGGCCGTCGGGGCCGGTCTGGGTCTGGAACCGTCTCACGCTGCTGCTCACCAGCTGCTGGCCGATGGCATCCATCAGGCCGCGCGATTTTCCCAGCCGCGTCGCCAGGGCGGCGTAGAACGCCGTCGCCGCGTCATCGATGTCCACGGACAGCAGAGCGCTCATTTCAGAACCCTCTCAGAGACCGGTGGGAGAACTCGCGCGGCGCGCCGGAAACCGCGACCACGTCGCCTTCCACCGGCGTCGCCGCGTCCTGCACGCCATTGGCCTGCAGCACCAGTTTGCCGGTGCGGGCGCGCTCCAGCTGATCCAGGGCGTCCAGATAGGCCTGGCGCACCTCCTCCGGCGGCGACAGGTACAGACGGAACCAGGCGATGGCGCAGGCCCAGCCCAGCACGATCCCGGTCACCGGCGTCAGCGGCAGGCTGTAGCGCTCGCCCAGATAGCCGTCCATCAGCTCGGTGGCGTCGGCGCAGGCGGCCGCCACCACACCCGCATCGGCCACGCCGTCGCCGTCCCGGTCCGAAACCTCCAGCAGCGCCAGGGCGCCGTAACGGGTCGTCAGATCGTCGGACGTGCAATAGGCGTAGGTGTCGGGCATGGCGGATGATCTTTCTTCAGCAAAAAATCAGCAAAGCGGCGAACAGGAACCAGCCCCAGCCGTCCTTCTCGTCCAGGGCCAGAAGGAAGCCCCCCAAGAGCGCAAGAGCGCCAAGCGCCAGTCTTCCAGTCTCGAAGGGCGTCATTCTGGTTCTTCACTTACCAGGTGATGCGCGGGGTCAGCAGCACGTCGGCGGTGCCCTTCCAGATGTTCTCGGTCGAGCCGGTGCCGGTGGTGCCGATGAACGACGCTTTGGTGATGGTGTTGGCCGCGCCCTCGTTGCTGGGCCCCACGATCAGGGTATCGGGAACCAGGTTCCACGGCTGGCCGTTATCCCGCAGGAACGACAGCATCTGGGCGCGGGCGGCGGCGTAGCTGTCAACGGTCAGCGGCTGCTGCGACCGCACCATGGTCTGCCACAGGCCGAAGCCGACGTTGCAGCGGGTATCCACGCCGAACATGTACTCCTTGCGCAGGAACACATTGGGGTCGGTGAGATTGACCATGCTGGTGAACTGGAAAGGGCGCCGCTTCTGGAAGATGAACGGCTTCAGGATCTGCTTGGTGCAGGCCAGATACCAGGTGGCGCCCGCGCCGCCCATGTCGTTGCTGTAGGTGGTCTTCTTGCGGGCGGCGGTGTAGCCGGGATGGTTGGCCGAGAAAAACGGCTGGCCATCGAAGCAGAGCGCGGCGCCGGCGTTCTGCAAAAGCTCGAACGACAGCACGTCCGGAAACTCGGCGGCATCCTTGCCCAGCTGCTGAAATAGAGGGTTATAAATGCCGTAGGTGTCGTCCTCCACGGCGTCGCGGTCCAGGCTGACCGTATTCTCAAAGGTGCGGTTGGCCAGGGTGTAGCTGTGCGCGGCCATGTTCTGCGCCACGCGGTCGCCCAGCCACTCGCGGAACGCGGTGGACTGGCCCAGCCAGGGATAGATCTCCTGCTTGGTGGTCGAATTCACGTCGGTGGCCAGCCGCGAATAGATCACCTGCGGCGCGTAGTCGTTGAAGGCGTTCTGGTAGACCGACTGCACGCCGGTGAACAGAATCTGCAGATTGGAGATGTTCAGTTCCACGGGATGCTCCTTAAATCGTAACCCAGACATTGCCGGTCGCGGCGTCGATGTCGAAGATGGTGCCGGCGACCGACCGGGTGTTGGTGCCGTTGGTCAGCGCCACCGTGTTGTCGTCGACGATGTAGCAGGGCTCGCCGATAGCGGCCTCGGTGATGGCATCGGCGCCCGTGCTGTTGTTCCAAAGGAACGTCCCGCGCCGGACGCGCACATTGATGGCGCCGGCCGCGCCGCCGCTGTTGTTGGCCTGCGCCTCGGCGCGTCCCAGCGCGACCAGGTTGAGCGCGGTGCTGCCCGGCTGGGCCACCCCGGCGGCCAGCACCACCAGGGCGCCGGCATAGATGATGGCGCCAGCGGCCACGGGCACGGTCCGGAACTTGCCCTCGATGGTCGGGCAATCGAAATCGGCGGTCAGAGCGGTCATATCTTAGGCTCCCTGCTTCGTGGCGGCCGTCGCCAGATACTGCTCGCGGCTGATGCCCAGGTTCGCGCACACGGCCAACAGGGCCTTTTCATCGGCCACCGGTTCGGCGCCACCGGCGGGCGGCGTGTTCGGCAGCAGCGCGCCGGGCGCCACGATCACCGGCGCGGCGGCGCACCAGGTCTGGAACCCGTCCGGCGTCTGCGAGGCATAGGCCAGCGCCCAGTCCTTCATGGCCGGGGTCAGCTTGCCGGCGCGGGCGGCGTCTTCCACCATCGTCATGGCCTTGGCCGAGGCGTCGGCCTGGGCCAGGGTGGCCACCTGCTTCTGCAGGTCGGCGAAGGCCGCCATCGGCACATACAGCGCCGGGTCGGGGGTGCCGGTGGTAACGGGGGGCTTCTGGGACTTGGCCCGCAGATCCTGGCCCTGGGCCGCGATCTGTTCCAGGGTCGAGCCGGCCGGCAGCCCAAGGGCCGCCGCCAGCTGGTCAAGCGCTTCCTGATCCATGGGATCTCCGTGATGGATTTGAGAGTTGAGGGCGGGCAATTCCCGCAGGTTGGGCATATTGACCAGACCGACGCTGGCCAGTTCCTGCACCTCGCCCGTCTTCGGGTTATGGTGGAAGGCGGGCGAGATGAAGCGGTATTCGCGGGATGCCACGGCGGCACGCCCGGCCTCGGTCCAGTCGACATGCGCCCACAGCGCGCCGTCGCGCGCCTCCAGCGTGTCGATCCAGCCGGCGGCCGGGCTGGCCGATCCATTCAGCGCCGCGAACACGGTTTGATGATTGTAGTCCATCGGCAGCGGCTGCCCGGACGCCATCGACTGCGCGGCCACACGGCCGGGATCGGTCAGCACATAGGGGCCACGCCCGTCCACGCCGGTCGAGGTGCCGGCGGGCATCACCATCAGCCAGTCGGGCACGGCGTTGCCCTCGGCCAACGGCAGCACCGAGGCGACGGACAGAATGGCGATGGCGGGCGATTTCGGCACGGGCGAACCTCTCGGATATTCCGAGGGGCACCGTATCGGATGTCGGTGGGGTGAGGCAGGCTGACACCTGTCAGCCCTGGCGGCAACCGCCAGAGGTCATCACGGTACGCCATCCGTTTTCCGGGGGCAACAGGGCGCGTGCGCCGCCCGACGCCCCGGCGTGGGGCGCCGGGCTTGCCCCCCGCTCTTAAGGCCTCTCAATCGCTCTTAAACGCCACTGGGCGCCCAAGGGTGCGGCATCGTTGCTTTTTGAGAGGCGTGCGCGCCATAATGGGACACCGGACAGAGGTAGAAAATCGCTATTGCGACGCGGGGGACCGGGTTTCCGGGTCCGCCGAGATGATGGGACTCAAGCGTCCATCCTGTCCGGCTATTTTCCCAACGGAACGTTCTCGTATTGCCCCCCCTTGATGGCGCCATCAAGGTCGGCTTCGCTGATCAGGCTGTTATGCACCAGGGCGTTGGTGTAGAGCGGCCCGGTGCCTTTCTGGCTCCAATTCACCTCCAGCACCAGCTTCCCTGTACGCTGGTCGGCGCCGGATGGCTTGAAGATGTAGAGAAGGTTGCGCTTCTTGCCATCCCACAGCACCCGCTCCGGATCAGCCACCAGCTCCGGCAGCCGCATCAGGTCTGTCAGCGGCGGGGCGACGGCGGGGCGCCGTTGGCTGCCATCCGGCCTGAAGGTGCCCCGCACATGCCGATCCGACCGGAAATGCGCTATGGCGGTATCCTGCACCGTCAGGGCACCGCTGGCCGGGCTGGCATCCTTGCTGGCCAGAAAGTCCAGCACGTCCTGGCTCATCGCCCCCACCACGCGGCGGTCGCCGATGGTATGCCCCGTCCGATCGATCTTGGCCACCCACTGCCCGAAGTCCTGGACCAGACTGCCCAGCATGAACTTCACGCTTTCGGCCTGGGCGGCGGCGGCCAGGTGTGGCGGCGCCGCCACCCACTTGGCGGCCGCCACGCGGGCGGCATGCAGATCCACAGCCTCCTTGCCCGGGTTATACCCGAATCCAGGGTCCACACCTTCGGGCACCTCGGTCACCTCGCCGGTGCGGTCATTGGTATAGGTCACCGTTTTCGCCGGCGCCGGCGCCGACACCGTCAGGCCCTCGTCTTTCAGATCCTGATGGCTCAGCCACCGCCAGCGGCAGCGGCAACCCCAGCCGCACGGAGTGGCGTGGGTCTGGGCCCAGTCGCTGTCCATCGGCACCACGGTACCGTTCCAGGCCCGATGCAATGGCCTCGTATGGTCATCATCGACCGCGCAATATTGGCCGTAGGGGTGTGTGCCCTTGGTGCGTTCGGCGCGCGCCCAATCCCCGGCGGAATAGGCCATTCTTAAATTCACATCGAAGATGGTCTTCAGCCGGCGGGGCGAACCCAGTTGCGACACCGGCGCCTTGCCGGTCTCCGGATCCGGCGCCGGCGCCCGGCCCCACCAGCCCTTGTCCTGCAACGTCGGAATCAGCTGGCGCTTGAACTGCTCGAACGTGGTGCCTTTCTGCAGCGCGTCCAGCACGGCGCCGTGGATATCGCCCAACACATCGAACCCGGCCGACTTGGCCACCGTGAAGGCGGCGGCGTGGTCCTTCTGCCACATGTCGCGCCAGTCGAAGGTGGGCGATAGCGCGTATCCCTTGGCCTTGAAATAGGCGATGGCCTCCTCCGCCGGCAGCGCTTTAAGCTCCAGCGGCATCACCATCCCCATGCACCCGGGCGCCGGTCAGCCCGGCCAGGCGGCCGGCGAACGCCGCCTCGGCCAGCGATTGGGCCAGCGCGGCCGGATCCTGCTTGGCCAGCAGCTCGGGCAGCCGGGATTGAAACTCCTCCAAGCTGTCACAGTCTTCCATCAGTTCCTGCACCGGGTCGATCATGGGTTTGACCATGACATGCCAGTCAGCCAGTTGCTCGGCCTGCAGGCCGTCCAGGGCGTCATTGGTCGGCGCCGCCGTCTGGGGCAACTGGGCGTTGGCCGACAGGAGCGGGGCCGCCGGCGCGGCGTCGTCCTGCAGATCGGCGCCATCAACGCCATCGGCATCCTCATCCTGGCCATCCTGATCCGGTGGGGGCGCACCAAAGGCCGGCGGCGGTGTCGGAGCCTTCAGGACCAGAGCACCGGGCGCAGGATTGGGAATTCCCAACTTGCCGCCCAGCCACGCCACTTCCACCTGGCCGCCCAAACTGACGAAGGTTTTAACGTTCTCGACCAGGCCGGTCAGGTCTTCGGTTTCTGGCTCCCCGATCGTCAGCTTCGGATAACGCGGCCTGGGTCCGATATTCAGATCGACCAGCGGCCGGATCACGTCCCTGGCCAGCGTGGCGGCCAGCTGGGCGGCATCATCGTCGCGGATATCACTGCGCACATGCTCGTGGGCATCCGCCGTGCCGACATATTGCCCGGTGTCGGTGGTGCCGGTCTGCCCCAGTACCAGCTTCGACACCTGCGCATTCCACCAGTCCAGGTTCGTCTGATGCAGGGCGCCCCCGGTGGTCGAGGGCGGCGTGACGAACTCGATATCCATGCTGCTTGGGATGATCGCGGCGGCATCGGCCGCGATGTTGCGCACCGCGCGCAGCAGGGTGCCCTTGTCCTCCTTGCTGGCCCCAAACTCGTATTTGCCCACGCGCAGCGGATGCCCATAAACCTCCAGGAAGATTGCCCAGGACTTCAGGGTAAAGTTCTGGAACATGTAGGCCCAGGCGGCCGGGCGGCTCAGGCCGCCACGGATCGGCAGGCCGGATTTCGACCGATGGATATGGCTGATGAATTTGTTGGGCGGCAGCGGCGTGCCGAAGTTGCCCCGGTCCAGCTCCATGGTCTGCGCCTGGAACGAGCCGGCGCCATCGCCGGGGCCGCCCCGCATCAGGATGGTCTTGCCGTCCACCCGGTCGAACAGGAACCACTGCGGGAACCGCCATTCGATCCGCTCCGGCCGCCATTCCCCCAGCTGCTGCTCCCAGATCAGCTCGGAAACGCTAAAGCCCTTGCCGACCGCGTCCAGGATGTCGAACAGGGCGCCACGCAGCACCGGCCCTTCCATGAAGTCGCGCACCAGGTCAGCGGCGGATCGATCGGCAGGATCATCGCTGGCCGCTTCGACCTGCATCGGCAGCTGGGAGACCTGCAGCTTGCGGGTGGCCAGCACCGAACGGTAATGCAGGTTCTTTTCCTCCATCGCCTCGGCCAGCCACATGGCCGGGATCAGATCGCCCATCTCGGCCGCCCGCAGGATGTTGGCCAGCCGCACCGGATCCAGCCCCTCCTCGGGATGCCCCGAGATGATCGACCGCACCCCGGTCACCGTTGCCGCCGTCAACTCTTCTTTCAGCAGATCCGGCTGGCCACGTCCCAGCAGGGATGCCACCTTGTCAAACAGCCCCATCACCATGCTCCCCCACCAAAGCCCAGACCGCCTTTGCGATCATCGTCATCCTCGTCATCCGGGTGGCGCCGCTCCTGCTGGGGTACGGTCCCGGTCTCGTAGCCATATTCCACCGCCGGCATCCGACTGGCGGCATAAGCCAGCGCTCCGGCGATGGCGCTGTCGCCATGCCGCTGCTTCCCGTCCTGCCCAGCCGAGCGTTCGGGAATACGGGCCACGCCCTTTTCCATGACCAGCGCCCGATGGTCAGCGACAACATCGGCATCGCGGGGTGCCGTGATCGTGCGGTCTTCCCAGGCCGCCTTGTAGGGCGGCATGTTTTCCCGGTACCACTCGGTGGACAGCATCACCTGGGCGATGCGTTTGGCGCCGTAGCGTTGCATGGCCCGCTCGGCCAGGTACTGACCGTTGCCCCGCGCATCGAGCGCGCCGGCCTGCAGACGCGGGAGACGGTCGGCCATATAGGTCAGGACTTGCTCCTGCTGGCGGAACGGCATGTTGCGCAGCTCCACGATGAAGGGAGTGCGCCGCACCAGGTCGCGGCCGATCAGCAGCGGCCACAGCACGGTCAAATCGCCGCTCCGGCCGAAGTCCTCGCCGAACACGCTACGCGCTTTCGGATCAAGCGACACCAGCAGCGGCGCCAGGTGGGCATCGCACCAGTCTCGAACCTCCGCTTCACGAATATGATCCGGTAACTCGGCAAACCCGGCCGGGGCCTCCCAGCGCAGCACCGGGATCTCCGGATCAAGGCACTGCTCGATAATGGCCAGGGGCAGGAAGCTGCCGCCGCCCTGCGACGGGATGACAAAAAGCTCTTCGTCGGCACCCGATCCGTAGAAGTCGATAATCTCCTGACGCCACGCGGCTTCCGCCTCCGCACTCCAGGGCTTGTCTTTGACATAGCAGATGCGCCGATAGAGACCGTCGGCAAGGGCGTCATCAAACGTGCAGCGCAGCAGCGCGTAGGGCTTGCGTCCGGCCCGGACATCATTCACCAGCTCGGCGAAGGGGTTGGTGTCGCCGTTATGGGTCGAGATCACCAGCACCTTGCCGCCCCAGATCAATAGGGCGAACGCGGCCTTTAAAAGCTCGGTTAAATCGTCATGGAAGGCCGCTTCGTCGATGATGACCAGGCCCTGCATACCACGCAACGCCCGGGGCACGGACGGCAGCGCCAGCACCTTGAAGCCGCTGGCAAAGGTGATGCGGAAGGCTTTGATCTCCTTCTCCGGCTTGTCCGGATCGGGAAAGAACGTCTCTTCCACCGCCAGGGCGCCTGGTGCCAATTGCTTGGCCCAGTCCGCCACATAGTCGATGAACTCGCGGGCCATCTCCAGGTTATAGCCCATGTAGAACACGTCCTGGCCGCCGGCGCTCTTGTCGGCCGCCGCCGTCAGCGCGGCAATGGCCGCCGCCGCCCAGCTATAGCCGGTGCGCCGGCTTTTCTCGACGACGGTCACCGCATAGTGAGACACGGTGGCCATCAGCTTCTGCTGATAGCCGAGGAAGACCGAGGGCGTTAACCCAGACATCACACGGCATCCTTGCCGAAGACGCCGGCCCGAAGTTTGTCCAGCAGATCTGCCGTGAGACCGGCCCGCTTGCCGACCTGTTCGACCGCCTTCGCCGCTTCCTCCTTGGCCTTCTTTTCGGCCTGGGCGCGGATCTTCATCTCGCGGTCGGTGTCGGCCTTCGAGGCACTGGCCAGCGACGAAATGGCGTTGGCCAGGAACATGGCCTCCTTGGCGTCCAGTGTGGCGTGCTGGCCGTCCTCGGTGAACATCAGTCGGGTCAGCAGGCCCTGGGCCATAGAGATATTCATCCGTGCGGTACGGCTGTCACCGGCTTCGCCATATTGGGCCACCAGCGCCTTGCTGATCATCTCCTGGCGGCGCATTTCATCGGCGATGGCCGCATACTGCTTTGCCCAGCGGCCAAGGCCAGACCGGGACGGCATGTCCTCATCCGGGATCGCCAGTTCGGCCAGCTTCGCCATGATTTCGTCGAGGGTGCGGCCGTTCTTCAACAGGCTGCCGATCAAGGCGCGGGCTTCTTCCGGCAACCGCTCGATCTTGGACACGCCGCGCGCCATCGCTCAAACCCCCGTCGGACGGGCGATGCCCTCGATCCATTCGTCTCCGGCGGCGGCGCGTTCGCCCTTCGGCGTCAGCTTGGCCTCCAGCACGCCCCCGCCCAGATCCTCGACCTTGATGGTGCCGCGAAGCTCCAGCCAGCGCAGATCGTCGATGATCATCGGCCGGTCGATATACTTGTGGCCCCAGGCCCGGATGGCGCTTTCCAACGCCGAGGAATTCAGGGCGCCACGGTATTCCAGCAGCAGGCGCAGGATGACAAGGCGGCGATCGGCGTCGATGCCCTTGCGAACCAGGTCGTTGCTCACGGCGTCTTCTCCCCGATGTGCATGTGGCCTTCCACCATGGTCATGGTGAAGCGCTCCACCGGCTTCAGCGCGGCGTCAAGGGCCTTGATATCGCCGCTGAGCCGGGCGATGGAAACCTCCACAGAATTGACCTTTCCGGCGGCTTGGGAGGCCTGCTCGGCCGCATGGCGGGCCTGTTCCGCGGCCAACTTCACCGCCTCGATGGCGGCGGTCAGGGCCGTGAAGCGGTTATCGCCGGCCGCCAGTCTCCCATCCAACTCTTCATGCTCCTCCTGGTGTTTCTCGAAGCGGCTCTCGACGTCCTCGATGCTGGCGAAGGTCTTGCGCGCCAGCAGCATGATGACCCCACCGGCGGCACCGATCAGACACCCCACGAATTCCAGGATTTTTAAGCTGATGCCGATCCAGGACTCGGCCTCGGGTCCAGTCATCCTATCCTCTCGAAATCTGCCGGGCGCACCAGGCGCAAATCTGTGTGCCGGGCACCGCCGCGCGGCGGCCCTCCTCGATGGCGTCGCCACAGGAACGGCAGAGACGCGCGCTGTCCCGTTCCGGCGGCCGCAGGCGCCGGCGATGGGCCTCCAGGGCCACATCGCGCATGCTCGTTTCGCGTTCCTGGGCCAGATCGCCGGCGTCGCTCATTTAAGGTGCCGGGGTGGTGGCGGTGAAGGCCTGCGCCTTCGTCAGGTTTTCCGATGCCGCCTGGTCCAGGAACGACCAGTCGGCGTCGGTGAGGTCGGTGCCGGCGGCCTGGGCGGCGGTGATGCGGCTCTGCACGCCCGACAGGAACGTGTAAACCTCGCTCCCGGCCTCGGCCAGGGCCAGGGCGGCCTGAATGATCTGCGCGACAAGCAACGGGTTCATGATGATCAGCTCCCCTTCACCACGCCGTACTGCGTCAGGATCGCCTGCAGGGCGGTCAGGGCGGCGGTGGCATCGTTGATGGCCTGGCTGGTGGCCGAGGTGGTGGCGGCGTTGGCCCGCACGGCCCGCTCGGCCGCCGCGACCAGGCTGTCGGCGCTGACCATGGCCCGCATCACCACGCCGACACGGCCATCCTGGCAGCTGCCGGCGGTGGGACAGATCTGCGCGGCCCATGCCAACCCGGCGTCCTCGGCCGTCACCAAACCCGCCTTGATTTCATAAACCGTCTGCTGCGGCGTCTTGGGCGCGGGCGGCACGGCCTGCTCCAGGGTGGAACAGGCCGCCAAACCCATGCCCAGCACAGCGACGGCGAGACCGATCCGAGTGCGCATGGAAATCTCCATTACTGGGCCGGCGTGGCCGGTTCGGCGGCAGGTTCGCTGGCGCTGGCATCCTCGCCGGGGCTGGCGGCGGCGGTCTCCGTTTCGGCGGCGGCCTGCGCCACCGGCGCCGGCGACACCGGCTCGGGCGAAACGGGCTCGGGCGAAACGGGCGCCGGGGCGGCGGCCTGAACCGGTTCGCTCGCCACCGAAGGCGTCTCGGCGGGGGCCGGCGCGGCGGCCTGAACCTGCGGAGAGAACAGCAGATCATAGCTCTGGCCGGCCACGAAAAAGCCGAAGGCGTCGCGGTTGGTGATCACCAGTTTCAGCTCGGCCGACGGCGTGAACTTCGAAAACGAGGCGTTCGGATTGGCGGGATCGGCGGAATGCACGGCGGTCAGGTGCACCGACTGCGACGAACCGTAATCGGTGACCGACTGCACGGCCAGGCGGGCGGAAAGGGTGGGCATGACAGAACCTCTTTTAAACGCCGGCCGGAGTGGCCGGGCTGGTGGAAACGGGGGCGGCGTCGGCAAGGGCCACGGAACCGGTCGTCGGAACGGGGGCCGGCGCCGGGTCGGAGGTCGGCTGCATGGGCTGGGGAGCGGCCTGCAGCGCCTCGTTGCCCGGCGCCGGGATCGCCGCCGGGAGCGAACTGGCGGCGGCGGTCAGGGGGGAAAGCAAAGTGGGCACGCAATGCGCAAGCTGCGTCAGGGCATCGACAGTTGCCGGCTGGAACAACGGGTGGCCGGTCAGCTGCGCCACGGCGCCCGAAAGCGACGTGGTGGCTTCGGTCAGGCTGGCCTTGTCGCCGGGATCGAGGGTGGCCACCGCATGGGTCATCATCCCGGAAATCTGCGCCACGGCATCGGGCGAAAGCCCCACATCGCGCGCCAATGCCGCTTCGGCCGCCTGGAACACCGGCGACGTGGTCAGAATGCGCAGCACGGCGAAGCCCAGGCCCAGACCGGCGATGATCACATCGCAATAGTCGCTGAGGATGGCCGGGGCCATGTGCTTGCCCAGAACCCCCAGCAGCACCGTCAGACCGGCGGCGATAAACGTCTTATAGCCCTTCATGGGATGGTCCTTTCAGATCGTGCGATAGAAGCGGTGGTGCAGATGCTCCACCGTCATGCGGTCGGGCACAGCCCAGGCGGGCAGGCTGGTGACGACGGCGGGGTTGAGATAGCTGTCGGCGCCGTTGATGGCGTCCGCCAGCACGCCCTGGATGGCCTGGTCGGCGATCCCCATCACCTCGGCCCACAGCGGCTCGGAGGCGAAACCGGGCATTTTGGCGCGGTTCGGATCGTTCTCATTCCAGCACGAGAACTGCCAGGGCTTCAGGATCACCTCGCGCAGGGTGGAACCCCACCAGAACGGCGCGCCGAAGCGCCGCAGATGCTCCTCGCCGATCTGCACACGGTTCATGATGGCGTTGGCCACCATCTGGCGGCCCAGGGTATCCTCGCCCCGCGCTTCGGCCATCAGGGTGCAGGCCAGCAGCACGGTATCGCTCTGACTGGCGATCCACGCGGTGAGATTAAAGGGAGTGGGGGTGGTGGTATCGTCGGACATTCTGGATCCCCATCAACGTGTGGGGATCACTGTGCCGCCGCCAGCGGCGGCCGTCAGGCCTGACACCTGTCAGGCCGATAAGGATCAGGGGGTCTTTTTACCGAAAAGATCGCCCTGCATCCGTGCCTCGTCATCGCGCAGCGCGGCGCGATGGCGATGGATGGTGCGTTGATGGCATCCCACCAGGCGCCTGATGGTGGCAGCATCCTCTCCGGCCTGCAACAGCCGTCGCGTCTCGCGCACCAGCTTACCATGGGATGACTGCGGCCCCAGCGGCACCAGCAGCGCCGTGCCGCCCCACCGCTCCACCAGCCATTCCAGCAGCGGCAGACCGAACGCCTGGGCGATGCGATGCTCGGGCGCAGGCCGCGCCGGGATCGAGATCTTGCCTCCGCCAAACTCCGCGGCAAACGCCAGCATCACGGCCTGACCGAAGGCGGCCTCGATCTCGTAGAGAACATGCGGCAGCCAGACGTCGCTCATGCCGGCCGCGCCGCCCGCACCAGAACGCCCAGCGCCTGGATCACCCGATCCAACGCCTCGCCATCGGCGAAGGCGACAGACGACAAGCCGGTGATCGTCGAAGCGAAAGCGGACAGATCGAGCGCCGGTGCGGCACCAGCCTTGACCAGTACCTGCCATTGCGCCGCCAGAACACAGCGGCGCGGATCGACATGGCGGCTCCAATCGACCCCACCCCGGCCAGCCCACTGCTTCAATCCTTCGATCACCGCGAAGGAATCGGCCCCTCGGACAAAGCGCAAATCATCCACGCCATACTGCCGTTTCACCCAGGCGCCGAGAGCCCTCTCAGAAGGGTCTGAGATCAGCCCCAGGGCATGGAGAGAGATCCACAGGGCGCGGGCCTTCGTCGCCACGCCCGACGATGCCCGGCCGCCGCCGCGCCCCGGCCGGCGGTTAAGATGATCCAGCACCTGGCGCAACTGGGCATCGCTGCAGTCCGAGGCCGAACGGTTCCCGGTGCGCGCTTCCAGCATGTCGCGCCGCCCATCCTCGTCCAACCCAATCCCTTTTGCGGCGGCGTGATAGGCGGCCAGCAACTTCTTGCGGTCCATCATCCTCTCCTCGTTTCGCTTGCACGATTGACGATGGCGGCCACCTCGGGCCACGACAGGCCGGCCTGGATCGCCAGGTCGATGGCCTGGCGCAGCAGATCGGCGCTGTGCAGATCGCGAGGGGTCATGGTCATGTCGTAAAGGCGGATCTGCGCCACGGCGCGGCGCAGCCGCGACAGATGCCGCCGCACTTCGTCGGCGCGCCGGGTGCGGCCCAGCATGTTGGCCAGGGCCGCCGCCGCCACGTCCACCTCCAACATCTGCCGGGCCAGCTCCGTCATGCTATTTCTCCAGCGTAAAGGCCAGCAGCCGGCGGCGCTTGCGCTGGCGGTTGGCGCGCTCCAGCAGCCCTTTGGCGTTCAAGGTTTCGCCGCCGTTCACCAGCCACAGGCCCTTTCCCATCTCCACCTCGGCGTCATCCTGGTGGCGCAGCCACGCGATCACCACAGAGAGCGGCACCACGCCGCCGGGATGCGCATGGGCCGCCTCGATGCGGGTCACCTTGCCCTGCAGCTCCGGGCCCAGATGCACGGCATCGGCCCCGTGCGCCTGCAGCTCGGCCCGGGCCGCAGCGGCGTCCGGGCTTTGGCGCATGGGCGGTCGCGGGCGCCGGAGCGGCGCGCCGGCGGCCTTTTGGCTTTCAACCGTGTCCGTCACTTGCGTCTCGGATCGATCAATCCGTGCAACACAAGGCTCCGGCTCCGGCTCCGAAGACGCCAGAGAGAACCGCACCTGGGAGCCGCCCCCCGTCCGGCGCACCTGGCCTGCGGCCAACAGGTCGCGCAGCACACGGCTGATGGTGGTCTGGGCCACGTCCAGCCGCGTCGCCAGCGCCCGGCCGCTGGTTTCGCCATCGCGCAGCGCGTCCAGCACACGCCCGGGAAAATCCTGGGGCGTGGTGCGCCGCCGCGTCAGGTTTTCCGGCGATGGCTCCGGCAATAGGCCGCCTTCCGGCGCATCTTGCGGTTCCGCGCCAGCAAACCCGGAACGTCCGGATCCCGCCCCAGCGCTATTTCCAGCGAAGCCGTCGTCAGCGCTCTCCGGAGCCTGTCCAATTCCGCCGGGCTGGCCCCCGGCTTCGTCCACACCGATTTCCTCATGGGGGATGTCCTTCGACGTAATCCAGGCCTCCGCCCTGGATGCGAGATCCAGGGCGGCTTCGGGGTGATGCGTGTAGCTCAGATACAGCTCCAGCAGATGGACCCGCAAAGCGGGCCCCGTCAGCGCCGTGCTGCGCACCAGCTCGATCATCTCAGTTCTCCCCGTCCTGATCCGCCAGTGCCGCCATCAGCTGGCGCAGGCGCGTCTGCACGGTGGCGGGCAGCCGCCCATAAAGCCGCGTCATCTCCAGGTTGGCGCGGTTGCTGGTGGCGTCGGCGTCCGGACTGACCGGAGGCTCGTCAACCAGGCCGCTGGCCAGGCGCATCGGGCTGCAGGCGGAAACCTCTTCCGGCATGTCGTCGAAAAAGAACGACATCGGCACGTTCAGCACCCGCGTCAGATCGTAGAGGCGCGAGGCGCCGATGCGGTTGGCGCCGCGTTCGTATTTCTGCACCTGCTGGAAGGTCAGGCCGATGGCGGCGCCCAGCTGCTCCTGGCTCATGCCCAGCAGCGTGCGGCGCAGTCGGATGCGGCTGCCCACATGCACGTCGATGGGATTGCCCATGCCGTTGATCTTGCCGCTACGGCTCACAGAGATACCCGAAATTGCATTCATGATTGTGCTCCCCATTCAAATGGCCTGGCTCATCAGGGCGGGGTGGCCATCTCCCGCCGACGCCCCGGAAACCGGGGCGTTTCGCCGGTCAGTGCAGATCGTCGGGCCGCTGAGAGGCCCGGGCGGCCAGCACAATGGTTTCCACCATGTGCTGGCACAGCGGCCCCAGCGGCAGGGCGTAAACACAGGGCAGGCCTCCGCCAGCGGGGTGAGGCACCGTCGTCGCCACAAAAACAGCGGGACCATCGCTCAGATCGCCCAGCCCCACCCGCATGGGC
>JAJXUO010000057.1 GCA_021782815.1 Pseudomonadota bacterium | reverse complement strand
CCTGGACCGGGGCCGGCGCCGGGGGCGCGGCCATCACCGGCGCGGGCGCCGCCGCCTGCGGCTTGGTTCCGGCCGGGCTCGGTGGTACATGTGAGCAGGCGCTGACCAGAAGACCTAAGGCCAGCGCGGGCAACAGCCGGGCAAACAAGCGAGGCATGAGAAATGCGGGACAGCGCAAGGCCAGTCTCCCGATCCAGGTTATCGGCGGAGGGACAGCCTACCCACAAGGATGCGGGAAGTAAACCGCAACGGCGGGCCGGAGCCCTGCCGGGGCTGACCCTGGTGGCCACCCCCATCGGCAATCTCGACGATATCACCCTGCGCGCCGTCTCGCTGCTGAAGGGCGCCGATCTGGTGGCCTGCGAGGATACCCGCGTGACCGGCAAGCTTTTGAGTCTGCTGGGGATTTCCGCGCCGCTCACCCCCTATCACGAACATAACGCCGAACGGGCCCGTCCGGCCCTGCTGGCCAGGATGAAGGAGGGACAGGCGGTGGTGCTGGTGTCCGACGCCGGTCTGCCGCTGGTGTCCGATCCCGGCTATCGGCTGGTGCGGGCCTGCCTTGCCGAGGATATCCCGGTGACCAGCGCCCCCGGCGCCTCGGCGGCGCTGACGGCGCTGCAACTGTCGGGTCTGCCGTCCGACCGCTTCCTGTTCGCCGGTTTTCTGCCCAGCAAGGACGGCCCGCGCCGCGCCGCCCTGCGCGAACTGGCGGCGGTGCCGGCCACCCTGATCTTCTATGAAAGCCCGCACCGCCTGGCCGGCAGCCTGGTCGCCATGGCCGAAACCCTGCCGGGGCGCGAGGCCGCCGTGGCCCGCGAGCTGACTAAACTGTACGAGGAGGTGCGGCGCGGCCCCCTGGCCGAACTGGCGGCGCACTATCAGGCGGCGGGCGAGCCCAAGGGCGAAATCGTGGTGGTGGTGGGGCCGCCGGTGGCCGAGGCCCCGGCGGCCGAGGATCTCGATCAGCAGCTGCGCCGGGCCCTGGCCGGCATGTCGGCGCGCGATGCCGCCGCCGCCGTGGCTCTGGCCAGCGGCCTGCCAAAACGTCAGGTCTATGCCCGCGCCCTGGCCCTGGCCGCCGAAGGCCAGGCATGAACCGCGCCGCGCTGGGCCGCCGCGCCGCCCGGCGCGGCCGCTGGGCCGAAAGCCTGTGCGTGCTGGCCCTGGTTCTGCGCGGCTGGCGGATCGTCGGGCGCGGGGTCAAGGGCCGGCGCGGCAGCGGCGTGGGCGAGGTGGACATCATCGCCCGGCGCGGCCGTCTGCTGGCCTTCATCGAGGTCAAGGCCCGCCCCGGCCTCGATCAGGCGGCGGCGGCGGTGTCGCCGGCCCAGCAGCGGCGGCTGGTGCGGGCGGCGGAACGGTTCCTGGCCCGCCAGCCCGCTTATGCCGGCTGCGATATCCGTTTCGACGCCATGCTGGTTGCGCCGTGGCGCTGGCCGGTCCATATCCCTGATGCCTGGTGTCGGCTATAATCCTCGCAACAGTCCGTCCGGAAAGGATCCTCCCGCCGTGAAGCCCGTCTCCCTTGCCGTTTTGGCCCTGACCGCCCTGCTGCTGGCCGCCTGCGATCCCGTTACCCTGGCGGTGGGGGCCGGGGCCGGCGTGGGCACCGCCGCCGCCAGCGACGGCGGCGTCGACGCCGCCGCCAACGACGCCAAGATCCGCGTCGAGATCAATGATTTGTGGTTCCGCCAGAGCGTGGAGCTGTACCGCGACGTCAACCTGACCATCAGCGAGGGCCGGGTGGAACTGACCGGCAGCGTGAAGAAGCCGGAAACCCGGGTCGAGGCGGTACGCCTGGCCTGGCAGGCCGCCGGGGTCAAACAGGTGATCGACGATATCCAGGTCACCGACCAGTCGGGCATCAGCGACTATGCCAGCGATGTGTGGATCGCCAACGATCTGCGCACCCGCCTGATGTTCGACAAGGAGATCAAGAACATCAATTACACCGTCGATGTGGTGAACGGCGTGGTCTATCTGATGGGGGTGGCCCGCGATCAGGCCGAGCTTGACCGGGTAATCGCCCATGCCCGCGATATCGACGGGGTGCGGCGGGTGGTCAACAACGTGGTGCTGCGCAACGATCCCCGCCGCTGACTGATACCAAATTGCAGTGATCGGAACCGATCACTGCACCCTCATACGCCGGGCGGGTTTCTCCGAAACCCTTGGCGTCGTGCCTGATGGCGCGCTTTGCCTCACCGCGCCATCAGGCGCGCGTCGCCTTGCTCCTAACCGGCGTCGCGATGAGTCAAACTCATCGCGATTTGGTATGACGCTGCCGCCGGGCCGTCCGTCTGTCACGGACGGCCCGGGCCGGCTTTACAGAATGAACTTCGACAGATCGGCGTTCTTGGCCAGCGATCCCACGGTTTCGCTCACCAGGTCCGGGGTGATGACGATGGTGCTGCCGGCCTTGTCGGTGGCGGTGAAGCTGATGTCCTCCAGCAGTCGTTCCAGCACCGTATGCAGGCGCCGCGCCCCGATGTTCTCCACGCCGCGATTGATCTCGGCGGCATAATCGGCAATGGCCTCGATGGCCGCGGGCTCGAAATCGAGGGTCACGTCCTCGGTGGAGAGCAGGGCCTTGTATTGCTTGATCAGGCTGGCTTCCGGCTCGGTGAGGATGCGCACGAAGTCGTCGCGGCTTAAGGCCTTCAGCTCCACCCGGATGGGCAGGCGGCCCTGCAGTTCGGGCAGAAGGTCCGAGGGCTTGGCCAGATGGAAGGCGCCCGAGGCGATGAAGAGGATATGGTCGGTCTTCACCGCGCCGTGCTTGGTGCTGACGGTGGTGCCCTCGATCAGCGGCAGCAGATCGCGCTGCACGCCCTCGCGCGAGACGTCGCCGCCCTTCATCTCGCCGGAGCGGGCGCAAACCTTGTCGATCTCGTCCAGGAAGACGATGCCGTTGTTCTCCACGGCGGCGATGGCTTCCTTCACCACTTTTTCCTGATCGAGCAGCTTATCGCTTTCCTCGGCCATCAACAGCTCGTAGCTGTCCGAAACCATCATCTTGCGCGGCTTGGTGCGGGCGCCGAAGGCCTTGCCGAACATGTCGCCGAGATTGATCATGCCCATCTGGGCGCCGGGCATGCCGGGAATCTCGAAGGTGGGCATCCCGCCGCCGCCATCGGCCACCTGCAGCTCGATCTCGCGGTCGTTCAGGCTGCCCTCGCGCAGCATCTTGCGGAACTTCTGCCGGGTTTCCGGGCTGGCGTTTTCGCCCACCAGGGCGTCCAGCACCCGCTCCTCGGCGGCCAGTTCGGCCTTGGCCGTCACCTGCTTGCGCATTTTCTCGCGGGTCATGGTGATGGCGGTTTCCAGAAGATCGCGCACGATCTGTTCCACGTCGCGGCCCACATAGCCCACCTCGGTGAACTTGGTGGCCTCCACCTTGAGGAAGGGGGCCTGGGCCAGTTTGGCCAGGCGGCGGGCGATCTCGGTTTTACCCACGCCGGTGGGGCCGATCATCAGGATGTTCTTGGGCAGAACCTCCTCGCGCAGGGCGTCGGGCAGCTGCTGGCGGCGCCAGCGGTTGCGCAGGGCGATGGCCACGGCGCGCTTGGCCTCGTGCTGACCGACGATGTAGCGGTCGAGCTCGGAAACGATTTCACGGGGGGAGAAGGCGGCGATCATAGGCTTTCCACGGTAACGTTTTCGTTGGTGTAAACGCAGATCTGCGCGGCGATCTTCAGGGCCTTGCGGGCGATGGCCTCGGCCTCCAGGCCGTCGATATCGATAAGGGCGCGGGCCGCCGACAAGGCGTAATTGCCGCCCGAGCCGATGCCGATCAGGCCGTCCTCGGGTTCCAGTACGTCGCCGGTGCCGGTCAGCACCAGCGAGACATCGCGGTCGGCCACGGCCATCATCGCTTCGAGGCGGCGCAGGTAACGGTCGGTGCGCCAGTCCTTGGCCAGTTCCACGCAGGCGCGGGTCAGCTGGCCGGGATGCTTTTCCAGCTTGGCCTCCAGCCGTTCGAACAGGGTGAAGGCGTCGGCGGTGGCGCCGGCGAAGCCGCCGATCACCGAACCGTCGCCCAGGCGCCGAACCTTGCGGGCGTTGCCCTTGATCACGGTGGAGCCCAGCGATACCTGACCGTCGCCGGCGATGACCACATGGCCGTTCTTGCGCACCGCCAATATGGTGGTGCCATGCCAAAGTTCGTTGGCGGACTTGCCCTCTTGCACCGGACGACCTCTTTCAAAACACGGAACAGTGCAAAACATATAGTGCGGATTCGGCGGCGTCGATGGGCCTGCGGGTCATTTCTTCGCCGAATATCTGGCGCGCCGCGCCGGTTCCTGCTAACACATCAGGCCAGCAGCAAGGGATGTTCACGCCATGCGCACCGCCACGCTTGAGCGCAATACCAAGGAAACACAGATCCGCGTCGCCGTGAACCTGGACGGCAGCGGCCTTTATACCGTCTCCACCGGGGTCGGCTTCCTCGACCACATGCTGGAACAGCTGTCGCGGCACAGCCTGATCGACCTCGAGGTGCAGGCCAGCGGCGATCTGCATATCGACGCCCATCACACCACCGAGGATGTGGGCATCGCCATCGGCCAGGCCGTGACCCGGGCCCTGGGCGAGCGCAAGGGTATTACCCGCTACGGCTCGGCCCTGATCCCCATGGACGAAACCCTGACCCGGGTGGCGCTGGATCTGTCGAACCGCCCCTATCTGGTGTGGCGGGTGGAGTTTTCGCGGCCCAAGCTGGGCGACATGGATACCGAACTGTTCAAGGAATGGTTCCAGGCCTTCGCCCAGGCGGCCGGGGTGACGCTGCATGTGGAAACCCTTTATGGCGATAACAATCACCATATCGTGGAATCCTGCTTCAAGGCCCTGGCCCGCGCCCTGCGCCAGGCCATCGAGATCGATCCCCGCAAGGCCGACGCCGTGCCGTCGACCAAGGGGGTGCTGGGTGGATCGCTGTAAATGACCATTGCGCTGATCGATTACGGTTCGGGCAACCTGCGGTCCGCCGCCAAGGCTTTCGAGCGGGCGGTGGCCGAGGCCGGGTTGTCGCAGACCGTGCTGGTGACCAACGATCCCGAACAGGTGCGCCGGGCCGATCGGGTGGTGCTGCCCGGCGTCGGCGCCTTCGCCGACTGCAAGCGCGGCCTCGACGCGCTGCCCGGCATGGCCGAGGCCCTGACCGAGGCGGTGATCCGGGGCGGACGTCCCTTCATGGGCATCTGCGTCGGCATGCAGCTGATGGCGACCTGGGGCCGGGAACACGGCGATCATCGCGGCCTTGGCTGGATCGATGGCGAGGTGGTGGCCATCGATCCGGCCGATCCCGCCCTCAAGGTGCCGCATATGGGCTGGAACGAGCTGGTGTTCACGCCGGGCAGGCATCCGCTGTTGGCCGGCCTCGCGCCGGGGCAGCACGCCTATTTCGTGCACAGCTTTCAGTTCCGCGCCGCCGATCCGGCCCATGTGCTGGCCAGTGTCGATTATGGCGGGCCGGTCACCGCCCTGGTGGGCCGCGATACCCTGGTGGGCACCCAGTTCCATCCGGAAAAAAGCCAGGCCACCGGTCTCACGGTCATCACCAATTTCCTGCGCTGGGCCCCCTGATTCCAGGGGCCGGCCATCTCTTCGCAAGCGATAAGGCCGCCGTCATCATGATTTTATACCCCGCCATTGATCTGAAGGACGGCGCCTGCGTGCGCCTGGTGCGCGGCGAGATGGACGCGGCCACGGTGTTCAACACCGATCCCGCCGCCCAGGCCAGAAGCTTCGCCGCCGCCGGCTGCGGCTGGATCCACGTGGTGGATCTGAACGGCGCCTTCGCCGGCAAGCCGGTGAATGCCGGGGCGGTGGCGTCCATCGTGGCGGCGGCGGGGGTGCCGGTGCAATTGGGCGGCGGCATCCGCGACATGGCCACCATCGGCCTGTGGCTGGAAAAGGGCGTGTCCCGCGTCATCCTGGGCACGGTGGCCCTGCGCGATCCGGCCCTGGTGAAGGAGGCCTGTCGGCAGTTCCCCGGCCAGGTGGCGGTGGGCATCGACGCCCGCGGCGGCTATGTGGCGGTGGAAGGCTGGGCCGAAACCTCGGAGGTGACGGCCCGCGATCTGGCCCTGAAGTTCGAGGACGCCGGGGTGGCGGCCATCATCTATACCGATATCGATCGCGACGGCGCCCTGGGTGGCCCCAATGTGGAGGCCACCGCCGCTTTGGCCGAGGCCATCAGCACCCCGGTCATCGCCTCGGGCGGCGTCTCCTGCCTCGAGGATCTGCGCGCCCTGAAGGCCCGCGCCGCCTCGGGCATCGCCGGAGTGATCTCGGGTCGCGCCCTTTACGACGGCCGCATCGATCTTGAGCAGGCTCTGGCCGTTCTGGCGGAATGAAGGACCGACGCCATGTTGAAAATGCGCATCATCCCCTGTCTCGACGTCAAGGATGGCCGCGTGGTCAAGGGGGTCAATTTCGTCGATCTGGTGGATGCCGGCGATCCGGTGGCCCAGGCCCGGATTTATGACCAGGCCGGCGCCGACGAGCTGACCTTTCTCGACATCACCGCCTCCTCCGACAACCGCGACACCCTGTACGACGTGGTGCGGCGCACCGCCGAACAGTGCTTCATGCCCCTGACCGTGGGCGGCGGCGTGCGCCAGGTTGAGGATATCCGCAAGCTGTTGCTGGCCGGCGCCGACAAGGTTTCCATCAACACCGCCGCCGTGCATCGTCCGGAATTCGTACGCGAGGCGGCGGAAAAATTCGGCAGCCAGTGCATCGTGGTGGCCATCGACGCCAAGCAGGTGGCCCCCGGCCGCTTCGAGATCTTCACCCATGGCGGCCGCAATGCCACCGGCATCGACGCCGTGGCCTGGGCCCGGCGCATGACCGATTACGGCGCCGGCGAGATCCTGCTCACCTCCATGGACCGCGACGGCACCCGTCAGGGCTTCAATCTGCCGCTGACCCGCGCCGTGGCCGACGCCGTGCGCGTACCGGTCATCGCCTCGGGCGGGGTGGGCACGCTGGAGCATCTGGTGGAAGGCATTCGCGACGGCCATGCCACGGCGGTTCTGGCCGCCTCGATCTTTCATTTCGGCGAATATTCCATTGCCCAGGCCAAGGCGCATATGGCGGCGGCGGGCATTCCGGTGCGGCTGTCGTAGGGGAGGGGGTTTTGAGTTTGGACAACGGTAAGATTCTCGATCTGCTCTATCAGACCATCATCGACCGCAAGGGCGCCGATCCCGAAAAATCCTATACCGCCAAGCTGTTCACCCGCGGCCTGCCCAAGATCAGCCAGAAGGTGGGGGAAGAGGCGGTGGAAACGGTGATCGCCGCCCTGGCGCAAAGCCCGGCCGAGGTGGCTTCGGAAAGCGCCGATCTGTTCTATCATCTGCTGGTGCTGTGGGCCGAGGTGGGGGTTACCCCCGCCCAGGTCTGGGACGAACTGGCCAAGCGTCAGGGCATGTCGGGCATCGACGAGAAGAAATCCCGCAAGAAGTAGGAGGCTGGACCATGGCTTACGATCCCAACAACGTGTTCGCCAAGATCCTGCGCGGGGACATTCCCTGCAGGAAGGTCTACGAGGATGAGTTCGCCCTGGCCTTCCACGATATCAATCCCCAGGCTCCCATCCATGTGCTGGTGATTCCCAAGGCGCCTTACGTCTCCATGCTGGATTTCAGCGCCGAGGCTCCGGCCGAGATGGTGGTGGGGTTCATCCGCGCCGTGGGTACGGTGGCGCGGCAGTTGGGGCTGGAGGAACCGGGTTTCCGCATGCTGGCCAATATCGGCGCCGACGGCGGCCAGGAAGTGCCGCATCTGCATTTCCATCTGTTCGGCGGGCAGAAATTCGGCCGGATGGTGGCCAAGGCGTAGTACCCAATCCCGGTGATCGGACCCGATCACCGGAGCCCCCTCAAGCGGCGGGCGGGGTCTTAAATTATGTGCCCCTCAGGCGCCGGGCGCTGGCGTCCCGCCAGCTTGGCTAGTCCTCACTTACCCTCCGATGCCCAAATGGGCATCTCCGGCCGTTCCGGCGCCCTCAACGGGCTAGTCACCGGCTGCGCCGGTTCCATGTGTCCCTCAAGTGGCGGGCGGGGTCTTCCAGACCCGCGGCATCAGCCGCGCGTCGCCTTGCTCTTCACCGCGACGTGGTCTTAATCCCCTACTTCGCCGCGCCGATATGCAGCAGCCCGACCAGGGCGGGCAGGATCAGGGCGGTGGCCAGGCCGTTCAGGCCCATGGCCAGCCCGGCGAAGGCGCCGGAAACGGGCGAGGCGTGCATGGCCCGCGCCGTGCCGATACCGTGCGAGGCGGTGCCGTAGGCCAGGCCGCGCGCCACCGGATCCTTCACCCGCACCCGGTCCAGGGCCCAGCCGCCGAAAGCGGCGCCGGTGATGCCGGTGACGATGACGATCACCGCCGTCAGCGAGGGCAGGCCGCCGATTTCCCCGGCGATGCCCATGGCGATGGGGGTGGTGACCGATTTCGGCGCCATGGACAGGATGATGCGGGGATCGGCCCGGCACAGCCAGCCCAGGGCCAGGGCGCTGCCCATGCCGGTGAGCGAGCCGGCCAGCAGCGACACCATGATGGCGGCGAAGGATTTGCGGATGATCTCCATCTGGCGGTAGAGCGGCACCGCCAGGGCCACCGTGGCCGGACCCAGCAGGAAATGCAGGAAGCGGGCGCCGCTGAAATAGACCTGATAGTCGATATGGCAGGCCAGCAGCAGCGCCGAGATCGCCGCCACCGACAGCAGCACCGGATTGCTCAAGGGGTGGGCGCCGGTGCGACGGAACAGGGCCTCGGCGCCCTGGAACACCAGCAGGGTCAGGGTCAGCCACAGCAGCGGCGCATGGATCAGGCCGGGGAGCAGCGCGGCGAGACGGGCCTCCATCAGCGCTTCTCCCCGGCGGCGCGGCCCAGGCGCTGCATGACGAGGCCGGTCACCGCCACCGTCAGCAGCGTGCCGGGCAGCACCGCCGCCGCCACCGGCAACAGGGCGTGGGATAGAAGATCGAGATAGGCGATCACCCCCACCCCTGCCGGAACGAACAACAGGGCCAGATAGCGCAGCAGGCCCTGGCTGGTTTTTTCCAGCTCGGCCGGCACCCGGCCGCGCAGCACCAGCCCCAGGAACAGCAGCACCATGCCCGCCACCGGGCCGGGGATGGGCAGCCCGGCCAGCCGGGTGATGATTTCGCCGGCCAGCTGGCAGAGCAGCAGCAACGTGATATAAGACAGCACGGTGGAAACGCCTCGCAGCAAGGATGGTCATGACATTGAAGGATACGGCCGACGTCGTCGGATCGCTGGCCGGTCTGCTGACTACAGTGGCGTTTCTGCCCCAGGTCATCAAGACCTGGAAAAGCCGTTCGGCCGCCGATCTGTCGCTGATCATGTTCGCCACCCTGTGCCTGGGGGTGGCGCTGTGGCTGGTATACGGGCTGATGCTAGGGGCCTGGCCGGTGATCATCGCCAACGCCGTCACCCTGCTTTTAGCCGGCACCATCCTGGCGCTGAAGCTCTTGCGGCGCTGATCCCGGTCTCCCGTCCGGCTCTACAATTGTTAATTCCTCCTCCATCTGGCGAAAAGGCGGCCTTGGGCATGATGATCCTCATTCCGGCCAAGAGGGCCGGTGAGAGCAGAGAGCCCGCCCTGCACGACATCGACGGCATCCCGGCCGGATTATCGTGAAGCGCCGTCCCTCCTTCATCCAAACGCAGGAGAGTACCATCATGACCCCGAAGCTCAGCGTTCTTGCCATTGCGGTTTGCGCGGCCACGGCCTTCGCCCCCCTGGCTTACGCCGATACCGCGGCCCCCGCCCATCCCGCCGCCGTGGCCAAGGCCGCTCCCGCCGCCAAGACCGCTCCGGCCAAGCCCGCCGCCCACGCCATGAAGGCCAAGCCCGTCGCCAAGGCCATGGTCAAGAAGACGGCGACCAAGGCGGTGGTGAAGAAAGCCCCGGCCAAGGTGGTGTCGCATCACGCCCTGATGTCGCGCCATCGTATCGAGAAGATGCAGATCGCCCTCTCCAACGCCCACTACAAGGTGTCGCCCGACGGCGTCTGGGGGCCGAAGACCCGGACCGCCCTGCGCGACTTCCAGAAGGCCAACGGCCTCAAGGCCACCGGCCGCCTGGATCACGCCACGGCGAAGAAATTGTCCCTGTAGAGTTCCAGCGACGCGCAGGGCACGGCTGGAGGAGCTTCCTCCAGCCGTTTTTTTTCGTCATCCTGACGGCGTCGGAACAGACAGGGGAGGCGACGGGTGAAGGATCAGGCCTGCGGCGATTGCGGCACCATGGTGCCGCAGCGCCACTATCACCGGGTGGCCGGACGGACGGTGTGCGATCACTGCCTGTTCGAAGCGCGCAAGCAGATGGCCGGCCTGACCGACGTGCATCCTTATGAGGAATTCGTCGAGGCCCTGGCCGCCTCGCTCGACATGCGCGAGCGGGAAACCGGCCAGCATTCCAAGCGGGTGGCCTCGCATACCCTGATCCTGGCCCGCCATGTCTTTCCCGATGCCGCCTTATTGCGCGAGATCTACTGGGGCAGCCTGTTGCACGATATCGGCAAGATCGGCGTGCCCGACGCCATTCTGTTGAAGGCGGGGCCGCTCAGCGCCGAGGAGTGGGCGGTGCTGCGCCGCCATCCCGAGCAGGGCGCCGCCCTGCTGGACAAACTGCCGGTGCTGTCCATGGCCGCCGAGATCGTGCGCTGCCACGAGGAGCGCTTCGACGGCTCGGGCTATCCCGGCGGCCTCAAGGGCGAGGCCATTCCGCTGTCGGCCCGCCTGTTCGCGGTGATCGATACCCTGGACGCCATGACCTTCGACCGCCCCTACCGCAAGGCCCTGCCGTTCGACGCGGCCAAGGCCGAGATTGTGCGCCAGTCCGGCCGCCAGTTCGATCCCCTGGCGGTTTCGCTGTTTTGCCGCGAGGAAACCTGCCTGCGGGAAATGACCACGCTGGACCACCAGCCCCCGGACTGACCTCTACAATCCTTAATGTTTCACCAAGGCGGCGAAAAGGTGGCGGCGCGTAGGCTGCATCCTGACAGCACGGTTCATACGCTCATCAAGGAGATCCCCCCATGTCTCACGGCCTTTCCCTTCGCCCCCGCCACCCCGTCCGCCTGGCCGTCCTTCTGCTGGCCGGCACCCTTTTGGGCGGCGGCGCGGCCTATGCCGCCGATGGGCCGCTGCAACTGCCCGCCGTTTCGCCCCAGGCCGGGTTCGCGCCGCTGGTGCGCACGGTCAAGCCCGCGGTGGTCAATATCGCCACCTCCGAGATTCATCATCAGACCGAACAGGAGCAGCAGGTCCAGCCGCAGCTGCCGCCGGATTTTCCCTTCCCCGACATGTTCCGCCACTTCTTCCAGCACCGCGACACCGGGCCGGAACATGCCCTGGGCTCGGGTTTCATCATCGATCCGGCCGGGTATATCGTGACCAACAATCATGTGATCGACGGCGCCACCAAGATCACCGTCACCCTGGAGGACGGCTCCAACTACAAGGCCAAGGTGATCGGCCGCGACGCCAAGACCGATCTGGCTCTGCTGAAGATCGACGCCGGCAAGGCGCTGCCCTACGTCTCGTTCGGTTCCTCGGCCAAGGAGGAGGTGGGCGATTGGGTGATCGCCGTGGGCAATCCCTTCGGCCTGGGCGGCACGGTGACGGCGGGGATCGTTTCGGCGCATGGCCGCGACATCAACGCCGGCCCCTATGACGATTTCCTGCAGATCGACGCTCCCATCAATCCCGGCAATTCCGGCGGGCCGCTGTTCAACCAGTCGGGCCAGGTGATCGGCATCGATTCCGCCATCTACACCCCCAATGGCGGCAGCGTCGGCATCGGCTTCGCCATTCCCTCGGATATCGCCGGCCCGGTCATCGCCCAGCTCAAGGATCACGGCAAGGTGGAGCGCGGCTGGCTGGGCATCCAGATGCAGCCGGTGAACGAAACCATGGCCAAGGCGGTGGGCCTGCCCCGCACCGAAGGGGTGCTGGTGGATCAGGTGCTGCCCGACTCGCCGGCGGCACAGGCCCGCCTGCAGCAGGGCGACGTCATCACCCAGTTCAACGGCGCCGCCATCACCACCCCGCGCGATCTGGCGCTGGCGGTGGCCAACACCCGTGCCGGACAGCATGTCCAGGTGGGCCTGTGGCGCGGCGGTCACGATATGACCCTGGATGTGGCCATCGGCGTTCAGAGCAAGGCCGAGGCGGCCCTGGACCAGGGCGATCACGGCGCGTCAGTGGGGATGACCCTGGCGCCCCTCAACAGCCAGGAGCGGGCCCAGTACGGTCTGGCCGGGTCGGTGCGGGGCGTGGTGGTGACCGAGGTGATCGCGGGCAGCCGCGCCGATGAAAGCGGTATCCAGCCCGGCGACGTGCTGGTGCGGGTGGGCACCACGCCGGTGACCGAGCCCCGCCAGGTGGCCGCGGCCATTCATACCGCCGAACGGGCCAAGAAGGAGGCAATTCCGTTGCTGGTGATGCGCAACGGCACTACTTATTACGTTGCGCTGCAACTTGCGGCAAACTGAGCCCCGTTCATTCCGTCCGAAGGATCGCTTTCGATGTTCGCCAACGCCCGCCTTTTTCTCGCCCGTTTCCGCGCCCTGCTGGCACCCTTCTGGGTTTCCGAGGAGCGCTGGGCGGCCTGGGGGCTGTTGGCGACCATCGTCGGCATGAATCTCGGCATGGTTTATCTCAACGTTTTGTTCAATCAGTGGAACAACGCCTTTTATAACGCCCTGCAGGATAAGAAGTTCGGGGTGTTCATCCATCAGTTGGAGGTGTTCGGCGAACTGGCCGCCATCTTCATCGTGGTGGCGGTCTATCAGACCTATCTGCGCCAGATGCTGCAGATCCGCTGGCGGCGCTGGCTGACCGAACGCATGCTGGGCGACTGGCTGGGCGGCCGGGCCTTCTACCGCCTGCAGATCGACCATGGCGGCGCCGACAACCCCGACCAGCGCATCGCCGACGATATCGACCAGTTCATCAGCGGCACCCTGAGCCTGGGGCTGGGGCTGCTGGATTCGGTGGTCACCCTGGCCTCGTTCGCCACCATTCTCTGGGGGCTGTCCGGCGCCTTGCAGGTGGGCCCGGTGTCGGTGCCGGGCTATATGCTGTGGGCGGCGCTGCTCTACGCCATGGGCGGCAGCTGGTTGACCAATCTGGTGGGCCGCCCGCTGGTGAAGCTGAATTTCGACCAGCAGCGCTTCGAGGCCGATTTCCGCTTCAGCCTGGTGCGGCTGCGCGAGAACGCCGAGGGCGTGGCTCTTTACGGCGGCGAGGCCGACGAGGCGGTGCGCCTCAAGGAGCGCTTCTCCCATATCGTCGCCAACTGGTGGGGCATCATGCGCCGCCAGAAGAAGCTGACCTTTTTCACCGCCGGCTATAACCAGCTGGCCAACGTCTTCCCGGTGGTGGTGGCGGCGCCGCGGTTCTTCTCCGGGGCCCTGAGCCTGGGCGGGCTGATGCAGACCGCCTCGGCCTTCGGGCAGGTGCAGGGCGCGCTGTCGTGGTTTATCGGCGCCTATGCCTCGCTGGCCGATTGGAAGGCCACGGTGGACCGGCTTCTCAGCTTCCATCAGGCCCTGGAGGAGAGCCGCGCCGTTCCAGAGGGCCAGGGTATCGCCCGCAATTTCGGCGCCTACGGCGCGGTGACGGTGCGCGACATGGCGCTGTCGCTGCCCGATGGCCGCCCGTTGTGGCAGGGCGGCAATGTCTCCATCGCCTCGGGCGAGGCGGTGCTGCTCACCGGTCCCTCGGGCTCGGGCAAAAGCACCCTGTTGCGGGCCATGGCCGGATTGTGGCCCTACGGCAGCGGCGAGGTGCGCATCCCCGCCGGGGCCAAGGTGCTGTTCGTGCCGCAGAAACCCTATCTGCCCATCGACAGCCTGCGGGCGGCGGTGAGCTATCCCGCCGGGGCGGGCAGTTTTGCCGATGCCGAGATTTCGGCCGCCCTCGCGGCCTGCGGCCTGGGCGCTCTGGCGTCGGCGCTGGACGAAACCGCCCATTGGGCCGACCGTTTGTCGCCGGGCGAACAGCAACGCCTGGCCTTCGCCCGCGTGCTGCTGCATCGTCCCGACTGGCTGTTCCTCGACGAGGCCACCTCGGCCCTCGACGAGGCCGGCGAGGCCGAGCTTTATGCCCTGCTGCGCCGCCATCTGCCGGAAACGGCGCTGTTCAGCGTGGGGCATCGCGGCACCCTGGCGGCGCTGCACGACCGTATCCTGCCGCTGTCGGCCCTGCTGGGCGGCGGCGCGCCGCTGGCGCAACCGCAACCGGCGTGAAAGAGGGGGCGTCATGAAGATCCTGGTGGTGGAAGACAGTGAGCAGGTGGCCCGTTTCGTGCTGAACGGCCTGCGCGAGGACGGCCATACCGTCGATCATGCCGCCAACGGCCGCGACGGCCTGTTCATGGCCTCGAGCGAACCCTACGACGCCATCGTGCTCGACCGCATGCTGCCCGGCGGCATCGACGGGCTGGGCATCATCGAGGCCCTGCGCAAAACCGGCAACCATACGCCCATCCTGATCCTGAGCGCCCTGGGGGCGGTGGATGATCGCATTCGCGGCCTGCGCGCCGGGGGCGACGATTACCTGGCCAAACCCTTCGTGTACGGCGAACTGGCCGCCCGCCTGGAGGCGCTGGTGCGGCGCGGCCAGGGCGGCGGCACCGACACCGTGCTCGGCGTGGGCGATCTGCGTCTCGATCAGTTGGCCCGCAAGGTGACGCGGGGCGGCACCACCATTCCCCTGCAGCCACGGGAATTCGCCTTGCTGGAATTTCTGCTGCGCCATGCCGGTCAGGTGGTGACCCGCACCATGCTGTTGGAAAATGTCTGGGATTATCATTTCGATCCGCAAACCAATGTCATCGACGTGATGATCAGCAAATTGCGCCAGAAGATCGATGCGCCGTTCGACAGGCCGCTTTTGCATACGGTGCGCGGCGTCGGCTACCGCATGGATGCCGAAGGCTGAGATGCTGCGTTCCT
This sequence comes from Pseudomonadota bacterium, assembly GCA_021782815.1. GTDB lineage: Bacteria > Pseudomonadota > Alphaproteobacteria > Rhodospirillales > Magnetospirillaceae > JAJZGK01. The sequence continues at coordinate 5,843 of JAJXUO010000057.1, read as the reverse complement.
TCGCCCTGCGCCTGGCTCTGGCCTATGCCCTGGTGTTCATCCTCTCGGCTCTGGGATTGGGCGGTTTTTTGTGGTGGCGCACGGCGGCCTATCTCGATCATGAAACCGACGCGGTGATCCTGTCCGACATTCAGGCGGTGGGGGATCAACTGCGGGAATTCGGCCTGCCCGGCGCCGTGGCCGCCATCCGCGAGCGGGTGGGCAAGGCCGCCGATTCCCATGCCATCTATCTGCTGGCCGATCCCGCCCTGCGTCCGGTGGCCGGCAATCTCGACGCCTGGCCCCTGGCCATCCGCCACAAGCGCGGCTGGCGTCATATTCCCCTGGCGGCGCGCGGCCGCATCCACGATACCAAGGTGTTCTATCTGGTGCTGTCCGACGGCTATCATCTGCTGGTGGGCCGCGATGTGGAGGACCGCACCGAGATCCGCATCACCATCCTGGGGGCGCTGGGCTGGTCGGCGCTCACCGCCCTGTTGCTGGCGGCGGGCGGGGGGCTTTTCCTGCGGCGCACCATCTTCCGCCGCGTCGAGGCCATCACCCGCGCCACCACCGCCATCATGCGCGGCGATCTGGCCAACCGCCTGGCCGCCGACAGCAGTTCCGACGAGTTCGACCGCCTGGCCCAAACCATCAACGGCATGCTGCAGCAGATCGAGGTGCTGGTGGACGGGGTGCGCAACGCCTCCAACGCCGTGGCCCATGATCTGCGCACCCCGCTGGCCGAACTGCGCGGACGGCTGGAGGCGCTGCTGCGCTCGCCGCCCACGCCCGAGGCCATGCTGCAGGAGGTGGCCGAGGCCGTGGCCGATCTCGACCGGCTGATCGCGGTGTTCAACGCCCTGCTGCGCCTGGCCGAAATCGATTCCGGCGCCCGGCTGGCCGGGTTCCGCGCCGTGCGCCTGGATCAGATCCTGACGGAGGTGGCCGAGCTTTACGGCGCCGTGGCCGAGGACAAGGGGGTGACCCTGACCCTGATCGCCCCCCCGGCGCTGGAGGTGCGGGGCGATCCCTCGCTGCTGGCCCAGGCCATCGGCAATCTGGCCGACAACGCGGTGAAATACAGCCCCGGCGGCGGCAATGTCACCTTAGGCCTGACCCGGCGCGGCGACGGCGGTCTCAGCATCACCGTCACCGACGACGGCCCCGGCATTCCGGCGGCGGAAAAGCCCCATGCCACCGATCGCTTCTATCGCGGCAGCGCCGGTGATCACGCCCCCGGCCTGGGGCTGGGGCTGTGCACGGTGGCGGCCATTATGCGCCTGCATGGCGGCAGCCTGATCCTGGGCGACAACCACCCCGGCCTGGCCGCCGTGCTGGAGCTGCCCGCCCAGGCGGTGCTGGCGTCTGGCGGGTAATACCGGGCAATCGGGCGAAGCCGATTGCCCTAGTTTTCATATGTCCACTCAATCGCCGGGCGCTGGCGTGCCGCCAGCTTGGCTTTCGCGCAAACGGTTGCGCGGGCCCTCAATGGGCCAACGCGGCGAAAATCCCCTTGCAAACGAACAACGATCGCGCGGTCACTGAGGTGACCCTGGCGGGTAAGACCGGTCGGGATGAGCCCGGCTTTGGGAAGGGCGGGATCACCGCCCCAGCAGGCGCGCGGCCAGGCGGGCGAGGCGGCCCCAGGGCGGGCCCAGATGCTCGAAGGCGTTGACCGGCCCGGCGCGATAGACGGCGCGGGCGTGGCTGAAGCGGCGGAAGCCGTCGCGGCCATGATAGGCGCCGCTGCCGCTGGGGCCGATGCCGCCGAAGGGCAGGCCTTCCTGGGCCACATGCAGCAAGGTGGCATTGAGGCTGACGCCGCCCGAGGTGACGCCGTCCAGCACCCGGTGTTGGGTGGCGCGGTCGCGGCTGAAACAGTAAAGGGCCAGCGGCCGTTCCCGTTCGGCGATCAGGGCCAGGGCCTCGTCGAGATCGTCATAGCCCAGCACCGGCAGGACCGGGCCGAAAATCTCCTCGCGCAGCAGCAGGCTGTCGGGCGCCGGTTCCAGCACCACGGCGGGGGCGACCTGATGGGCGGCGGCGGCGGCGCCGTGGCGCAGCACCCGGGCTCCGGCGGCCTCGGCCTCGGCCAGGGCGGCCGAGAGGCGTTGGCGCGCCGCCGCGCCGAGCACGGCGCTGTAATCGGCATTGCCGGTCAGGGTGGGATAGGCCCGTTCCGCCGCCGCGATCACCGCCCGGCCGAAGCGTTCCAGCCCGGCGCGGGGCACCAGGGCGTAATCGGGAGCGATGCAGGTTTGCCCGGCATTGAGCAGTTTGCCGAAGGCGATGGAGCGGGCCGCCCGCTCCAGGCCGTAATCGGGCGCCACCAGGGCGGGCGACTTGCCGCCCAGTTCCAGGGTGACGGGGGTGAGGTTTTCGGCGGCGGCGCGCGCCACCGCCCGGCCCACGGCGGTGGAACCGGTGAACAGCAGATGATCGAAGGGCAGGGTGGCGAAGGCCTGGGCCACGCTCACGTCGCCGGTGGCCACCGTCACCTGATCGGGCGGGAAATAGGCGGCGATCGTCCGGGCCAGCAGCGCGGCGAAGCGCGGCGTGCGTTCCGAAGGCTTCAAGAACACCCGGTTACCGGCGGCCAGGGCGTCGGTCAGCGGCGACAGGGTCAGCAGCAGCGGATAATTCCACGGCGACAGAATACCCACCACCCCCAGCGGCTCGTGGCGCAGCCAGGCCCGTCCCGGCTGGAACGGCCAGTCCACCGGGCGGCGCTCGTCGCGCATCCAGCCGGCCAACCGGCGCTGGGCGTAACGGAGGCCGCGCAGGGTGGGCACCACTTCCAGCAGCCGGGTTTCGTCGCAAGCGCGGCCGCCGAAATCGGCATCGATGGCGGCGGCGATGGCCGGGATATTCTCCCGCACCAGGGCGGCCAGCCGCTCCAGGGCGTCGCGGCGGGCGGCGGCGCCGGGGGCGGGCTGGCTGCGGGCGGCGGCGCGCAAGGCCTGAAAGGCGGGAAGCAGGGGGGTGTGGGACATCAGGGCCGTCCTTCCAGAATGAGGTCCGCCGCCTTCTCGCCGATCATCGCCGAGGGGGCCTGGGTATTGCCGCTGACCAGGGTGGGCATGATGGAGGCGTCGGCGATGCGCAGACCGGCAACGCCGCGCACCTTCAGCGTCGGCGTGACCACGGCGGTGTCGTCGCTGCCCATGCGGCAGGTGCCCACAGGATGATAGATGGTGTCGGCCTGGCTGCGCAGCAGGGTCAGCAGCGCGGCATCGTCGGGGGCGGCGGCGCCGCGCAGCGGGGTGCCGCCGTAGCGGGCCAGCGGTTCGGCGGCGAGAATGCCATGGGCGGCGCGGGCTCCCTTCAGCATCAGGGCGAGATCGGCGGGGGCCGAGAGAAAATTGGGATCGATGCGCGGCGCGGCGCGCGGATCGGGCGAGGCCAGCGTGACCGTGCCCCGGCTTTCCGGACGCAGGGCGCAAACATGCAGGGTGATGCCGGTGGCGGCATGAAGGCGGCGGGCGTGATGTTCGACGATGCCGACGCAGAAATGAAATTGCAGATCGGGCCGCGCCACCTCGGGGCCGCTGCGCACGAAGCCCCCGGCCTCGGCCACATTGCTGGTGAGAAGACCGTGGCCGTGGCGGTAGGCGGGCAGGGCGGCGGCGGCCCGCAGCAGCGTGCCGGGGCCGAACCCTACCAGGCCGGGGCCGCGCAGGCGCTGGTGAACGGGATAGTCCAGGTGATCCTGCAGATTGCGCCCCACCTCGGGGGCTTCGGCCAGCAGTGGAATGCCCAGCCGGGCCAGTTCGGCGCCGGGCCCGATGCCCGACAGCAGCAGCAGTTGCGGCGTGGCGATGGCGCCGGCGGACAGGATGACCTCGCAGCGGGCCCGCAGCGGCCGGCGACCGCCGGCGTCGCGCAGCAGCACCCCCGTGGCGCGGCGCTCCTCGAACAGCAGGCGTTCGGCGCGGCAGCCGCTGAGGACAGCGAGATTCGGCCAGGCCGGGGCCAGATAGGCCGACCCGGCGTCCAGGCGCGATCCCTGGCGCTGGAACACCTGATAAAGCCCAACGCCCTCCTGGCTGGGGCCGTTGAAATCGTCGTTGGCGGCATAGCCCAGCGTTTGGGCGGCGGCGATGAAGGCGTGCGACAAAGGGCTGGGCGAGGGCAGGTCCGAGACCGCCAGGGGGCCATGTCCGCCATGCAGGGCGTCGGCGCCGCGGCTGTTATGCTCGGCGCGGCGGAACAGCGGCAGCAGATCGGCCCAGCTCCAGCCGGTGCAGCCCAGCGCCGCCCAGCCGTCGTAATCCTCGGGCTGGCCGCGCACATAGATCATGGCGTTGATCAGGCTGGAGCCGCCGACGCCGCGCCCGCGCGGCACATAGCCGCGCCGCCCGCCCAGGCCGGGCTGGGGCAGGGTGCGGTAGGCGTAATTATAGGGATTGCCGAACGGCACCAGCGCCGCCACCCCCAGCGGCACGGTGGAGAATACCGACGGCCTGGGGCGCCCGGCCTCGATCAAGGCCACGCTGGGCCGGGTCGGCGAAGCCGCCAGCCGCGCCGCCAGGGCGCATCCCGCCGGACCGGCGCCGACGATGAGGTAATCGACCTCTTCCAGCATTGGTGTGCTCCCTGACGTATAGGGAAACCAGCGTGGTGAAACTTGACGGTATCGTCAAGTTTTATGGTGCGCCCCCCAGGCCGTTGATGCCGTGCATCAGCAGGCGGGTCATCAGCGCGGCCAGGGCGGCGGTGTCGTCCTGGTCGCGGCCTTCCAGCAGCAGCAGGGTTTCGATGCCGTTGGCCACGATCAGGCCGGCGATCAGCGTCAGCTGGGCCGGGGTCGGGGCCTGTCCGGGCAGGCCGCGCGCCACGTCCTGGCGCAGATCGTCCAGGAGGCCGCTGGTGCTGTCGAGGCCGTAAAGGCGGGCGCGGAGATGGTGCTGGTTGCGGGCGATGAAGGCGAGGGCGCCGTCCAGCCGCAGGATATAGTCGAGAAGATCGCGGTAGGACAGCCGCAGCATGCCGTCGAGATCGTCGGCGCGGGCGCGGGCGGCGGCGGTGATGCGGCGGATCTCCGTCACCAGGCCGTCCACCAGATCGTCGAACAGCGCCTGTTTGGTGCCGTAATGGTTATAGAAGCTGCCGGTGGCGAGGCCGCTGTCGGCGACGATGGCGGCCACGGTGGCGCCGTCCAGCCCCTGGCGGGCGAAAATGCCCCAGGCGCTGTGGCGCAGGCGTTGGCGCAGCCGTTCGGCGTTGGCGTCGCGCTTGGCCGAGGGTTTGTAGCGGCGGGGCGCCGCCGGGGCCGGGCCTTTAGCCAAAGGCCTTGAAGGCGATCAGGGTGAAGGTGTCCTTCACCCCCGGCAGGGTTTGCAGGGTTTCGGTGACGAAGCGCCCTACATCGTCACCGTCGTCCAGGTAGCATTTGGCCATCAGATCGTACTGGCCGGAGATGGAATGCACCTCCGACACCCGGTCGGTCTGCACCGCGGCATCGGCCACGTCGTAGGCCTTGCCCAGTTCCGCCTTGATCATCACGAAAATGGTGCGCATGGCCTTATGCTCCCGGCGCAATCAGGGCTGAGGGGCCGCGTCGTCGTCGCCGGTGTCGTCCGGCGCCGGCGCTTCGGCCTCGGGGGCGGCGTCCGCCACCTCCACCACTTCGACCACGTTCAGCACGGCGCGTTCGGGGGCGTCGTCCTCGGGCGCGCCGTCATCGACGGTATCGTCGTCCTTGCGGGCGCGGGGCTTGCGTTCCACCGGGGCGGGGAACACCACCTCGCGGGTCATGAAGTCGGGCATGTGCTCGCCGAACCCGATCACGCCGTCGGCATGGGTCATTTCGCCGATGCCGTATTCGTCGCGCCGGCCGCGGCGGCGGCCGTCATGGCCGC
>JAJXUO010000056.1 GCA_021782815.1 Pseudomonadota bacterium | reverse complement strand
CGCGGGGCGGCCTGGCGGCCTGGCGGCGCTGCCGGGCGGCATCGCGGGCCCGTTGCACGAAATCGTAGCCGTAATCCTTGCGCAGACCCTCGTCGGGGATGATCTCGAAAAAGCGGCGGATCTCGTGTTCCAGCCCCTGGCGCTGTTCCGGCGTATCCAGCGGATGGGTGGAAAAGCGGGTGCGCCACAGCATGGCCGACAGGGGTTCGGCGGCATCGAGCACGGTGTGCATGGCTTCGGGGCCGCGCGATTTCAGCAGGCTGTCGGGGTCTTCCGGCGCGGGGAGGGTGGCGAAGCGCAGCGAACGGCCGGGCTTCAGCACGCTTAAAGCCCGTTCGGCGGCGCGGGCGGCGGCGCGCTGGCCGGCGGCATCGCCGTCCAGGCACAGGATGGGCTCGGCCACCATGCCCCACATCAGCTCGATCTGCTGTTCGGTGAGGGCGGTGCCCAGGGGCGCCACCGCCTGGGGAAAACCGGCGCGGTGCAGGGCGATGACGTCCATATAGCCTTCGCAGACGATGAAGCGTCCGCTCTCCGCCGCCGCCTCGCGGGCCAGGGCCAGGCCGTAGAGCACCGTGCCCTTGTGGAACAGCGGGGTATCGGGCGAGTTCAGATATTTGGGCTGGCCGTCGCCCAGGGTGCGGGCGCCGAAGGCGATGACCCGGCCGCGCCGGTCGGTGATGGGAAACATCACCCGGCCGCGAAAGAGGTCGAAACTGTCGCCGCCGCCCTCGGGCCGTTTCAGAAGTCCGGCCTCGATGCCCTGGGCCTCGCTCACCCCGGACTGTTTCAGCCGGGTTTTGAGGGCGGTGCGGGAGTCGGGGGAAAAGCCCAGGCGGAAGCGGGCGATGGTCTGATCGTCGAGGCCGCGCCGGCGCAGATAGTCGAGGCCGGCATGGCCGCCGGGGCCGCGCAGCTCCTTTTCGAAAAAGGCGCAGGCCGCCTCCATGGCGTCGTAGAGCGAGGCGGCGCGCCGGGCCCGCTCGCGTTCCTCCGGCGCCTGCACCGGCACCTCCAGCCCGGCCTCGGCCGCCAGTTTCTCCACCGCCTCGGGAAAGCTGAGATGGTGGCTCTGCATTTCGAAGGTGATGACGTCGCCGTGCGCGCCGCAGCCGAAGCAGTGATAGAAGCCCTTGTCCTCGTTGACGGTGAAGCTCGGCGATTTCTCGTTATGAAAAGGGCACAGGCCCGTATGTTCGCGGCCCTTGCGGGTCAGGCGCACCTTGCGCCCGATCACCGAGGCCAGCGATAGCCGGGTGCGCAATTCGTCGAGAAAGGCGGGCGAGAAGGCCATGGGACATTAAGAACCGCGTGCGGCCGGTCCGCCGGAGCGGCGGACCGGGAGGGGGGCTTTCAGACCAGGTGGGCCTTCACCGTGGCGCTGGCCTTGGTGAAGTCCATCTGGCCGGCATAGCGCTCTTTGAGGGCGGCCATGGTGCGGCCCATGTCCTTCAGCCCCTGCGCGCCGATGTCGGCGATGACGGCGCGCACCGCCTCGGCCACCTCGGCCTCGGAAAACTGGGCGGGCAGGAAGGTTTCGATGATGGCGATCTCCTCGGCCTCCTGCTGGGCCAGCTCCAGGCGGCCGCCCTGTTCGTAAAGGGCGATGCTTTCCCGCCGCTGCTTCATCATTTGCTGCAGCATGGAGAGGATTTCGTCTTCGGGGATGCCGTCGGTCACGCCGCGCGGACGGGCCGCGATGTCGCGGTCCTTCAGGGCGGCCAGAATCAGGCGGATGGTGGAAATCGAACGGGTGTCCTTCGACAGCATGGCCGATTTCAAGGCTTCGTTCAGGCGTTGGCGCAACATGGCTGCCACTCTTTCAGTCCCCGGGCTATTGGAAACCGTGAATCTTACCGGAAATTTGTAAAAAATGCAAATTTATAAGGCGTTGAAAGCAAAAGACTTTTGAATCGGCCCGCGCCCCCTTGACGGAAGGGCGGGATTTGCCTATTTACAGCCCAATTTGCCCGCCAACAGGTGGAAGGCCCGTTCTCAAAGGCCCTTCATTCAGGGGGGAGCCGCATCCTCGCGCCGGCTCTCCTCCGCTTGTGCGCGGCCACCCCGATCAAGGTCAAGGAATTCTTTATGACGCACGCTCAACCGGAAGACCGCACCTACAGCCCGCGCCCGCCGGGGGCGACGGCCGCCCTGGTTCTGGCGGACGGCACGGTGCTGTGGGGGCGTGGGCTCGGCGCCGCCGGCTCGGCCGTCGGCGAGGTGGTGTTCAACACCGCCATGACCGGGTACCAGGAGGTGCTGACCGATCCCAGCTATGCCGGGCAGATCATCACCTTCACCTTCCCCCATATCGGCAATGTCGGCGCCAATGCCGAGGATGTGGAAAGCATCACGCCGGCGGCGCGCGGTCTGATCGTGCGGGCCGACGTCACCCAGCCCTCCAACTGGCGGTCGCTGCGTCACCTCGACGACTGGCTGAAGAGCCACGGCATTCCCGGCATCGCCGGGGTCGATACCCGCGCCCTGACCCGCCGCATCCGCGAGGCGGGCGCTCCCAACGGCGTCATCGTGCATCTGCCGGGCGGCGATTTCGATCTGCCGGCCCTGCATGGCCAGGCCGCCGCCTGGCCCGGCCTCGAAGGCATGGATCTGGCCCGCGAGGTCACCTGCGCCCAGACCTACGGCTGGGACGAGGCCCTGTGGCGTCGCGGCCAGGGCTATGCCCGCCAGGAGGCGCCGCGCTTCCATGTGGTGGCGGTGGATTTCGGCGCCAAGCACAATATTCTGCGCTGCCTGGCCGATATCGGCTGCAAGGTCACGGTGGTGCCCGCCTCCGCCACCGCCGCCGAGGTGCTGGCCCATAAGCCCGACGGCGTCTTCCTCTCCAACGGTCCCGGCGATCCGGCCGCCACCGGCACGTACGCGGTGCCGATGATCCAGGGCGTGCTGGAAAGCGGCCTGCCGCTGTTCGGCATCTGCCTCGGCCATCAGATGCTGGCCCTGGCCCTGGGCGGCAAGACCCGCAAGATGGAAACGGGGCATCGCGGCGCCAACCATCCGGTGAAGGACCTGGCCAGCGGCCGCGTCGAGATCACCAGCCAGAACCACGGCTTCGCGGTGGTGGAGGAGAGCCTGCCCCAGGGGGTGCGCGTCTCCCACCGTTCGCTGTTCGACGGTTCGGTGGAAGGGCTGACCGTGGACGGCCGCCCGGTGTTCTCGGTGCAGTATCATCCGGAAGCCAGCCCCGGCCCGCAGGACAGCCACTACCTGTTCCAACGTTTCGCCGCGCTGATGGACGGGCGGGGCTGACGCCCCGCCTTCCCGATCGAGCCCGACCTCCCGCTTTCCAGACGGTCCTTAAAGCCCATGCCCAAACGCACAGACATCAAGTCCATCCTCATCATCGGCGCCGGCCCCATCGTCATCGGCCAGGCCTGCGAATTCGACTATTCGGGCGTGCAGGCCTGCAAGGCGCTGAAGGAGGAGGGCTACCGGGTCATCCTGGTGAACTCCAACCCGGCCACCATCATGACCGATCCCGGTCTGGCCGACGCCACCTATGTCGAGCCCATCACGCCCGACATCGTGGCCAAGATCATCGAGAAGGAGCGCCCCGACGCCCTGCTGCCCACCATGGGCGGACAGACCGCGCTCAACACCGCCATGGCTCTGGCCGATCAGGGGGTGCTGGAGAAATTCGGCGTCGAGATGATCGCCGCCAAGCGCGAGGTCATCGCCAAGGCGGAAGACCGCCTGCTGTTCCGCGACGCCATGGACAAGATCGGCCTGGAAAGCCCGCGTTCGCGCGTGGTCAAGAGCCTGGCCGAGGCGCGCGAGGCCATGGAGTTCGTCGGCCTGCCCACCATCATCCGCCCCAGCTTCACCCTGGCCGGCACCGGCGGCGGCATCGCCTACAATGTGGAGGAGTTCGAGCAGATCGTCGCCGGCGGTCTGGCCGCCAGTCCGGTCCATGAGGTTCTGGTGGAAGAATCCGTGCTGGGCTGGAAAGAATATGAAATGGAGGTCGTTCGCGACAAGAATGACAACTGCATCATCATCTGCTCCATCGAAAACGTCGATCCCATGGGCGTGCATACCGGCGATTCCATCACCGTGGCCCCGGCCCTGACCCTGACCGACAAGGAATACCAGATCATGCGCGACGCCAGCCTGGCGGTGTTGCGCGAGATCGGCGTCGATACCGGCGGCTCCAACGTGCAGTTCGCCGTCAATCCGGCCGACGGCCGCATGACGGTGATCGAGATGAACCCCCGGGTGTCGCGCTCCTCGGCCCTGGCCTCCAAGGCCACCGGCTTCCCCATCGCCAAGGTGGCGGCCAAGCTGGCGGTGGGCTACACCCTGGACGAGCTTCTGAACGACATCACCGGCGTCACCCCGGCCTCGTTCGAGCCCACCATCGATTACGTGGTCACCAAGATCCCGCGCTTCACCTTCGAGAAGTTCCCCGGCGCCGATCCCATGCTCACCACCAGCATGAAGTCGGTGGGCGAGGCCATGAGCATCGGCCGCACCTTCCAGGAAAGCCTGCAAAAGGGTCTGCGCTCCATGGAAACCGGCCTGACCGGCCTGAACGAGGTGGAGATCGAGGGCGCCGAGGGCGGCAAGAACAAGGATGCCGTCAAGGCCGCCCTGTCGCAGCCGCGCGCCGACCGTCTGCTGGTGATCGCCCAGGCCTTCCGCTTCGGCCTCTCGGTGGCCGAGGTGCAGGCCTGCTCGGCCTACGATCCCTGGTTCCTGGAGCAGATCAAGGAGATCGTCGACGAGGAGGCGGTCTTGAAGGCCAAGGGCCTGCCCATCGACGCCCCCGGCATGCTGCGGGTGAAGAAGATGGGCTTCTCCGACGAACGCCTGTCGGAGCTTTCGGGCAAGACCCTGGTGGAAACCGCCTTCCGCCGCGAGGTGCTGAACGTGCATCCGGTGTTCAAGCGCATCGATACCTGCGCCGGCGAGTTCCCCTCCAAGACCCCTTACATGTATTCCTGCTACGAGGGCGACGGCATTTCCGCCCCCGACTGCGAATCCGATCCCAGCGACCGCGACAAGGTGGTGATCCTGGGCGGCGGTCCCAACCGCATCGGCCAGGGCATCGAGTTCGATTATTGCTGCGTGCACGCCGCCTACGCCCTGTCGGAAGCCGGGACCGAGACCATCATGGTCAACTGCAACCCGGAAACCGTGTCCACCGACTACGACACCTCGGACCGCCTCTATTTCGAGCCGCTGACCGCCGAAACGGTGATCGAGCTGGTGCGCAAGGAGCAGAGCCGGGGCAAGGTCAAGGGGGTGATCGTGCAGTTCGGCGGGCAGACGCCGCTGAAACTGGCGGCCGCCCTGGAAAAGGCCGATATCCCCATTCTCGGCACCTCGCCCGACGCCATCGATCTGGCCGAGGACCGCGAGCGCTTCCAGCGGCTGCTGCAGGAGCTGGCGCTGCGCCAGCCGGCCAACGGCCTGGCCATGTCGCTGGAGGAAGCCAAGGCGGTGGCCGACCAGATCGGCTATCCGGTGGTGATCCGTCCCTCCTACGTGCTGGGCGGCCGGGCCATGCGCATCGTGCACGATGCCTCGGGCCTGGAACGCTACATGAAGGACGCGGTGCTGGTGACCGGCAAGAACCCGGTGCTGATCGACCGCTATCTCTCCGATGCCACCGAGGTGGACGTGGACTGCCTGGCCGACGGCACCGACGTCTTCGTGGCCGGGATTATGGAGCATATCGAGGAGGCGGGCATCCATTCCGGCGATTCCGCCTGTTCGCTGCCGCCCTATTCGCTGTCGCCTTCCATCATCGCCGAGATCAAGCGCCAGACCGGCCTGCTGGCCCGCGCCCTGAAGGTGGTGGGTCTGATGAATGTGCAGTTCGCCGTCAAGGATGACGACATCTACATCCTGGAAGTAAACCCGCGCGCCAGCCGCACCGTGCCCTTCGTGGCCAAGGCCACCGGCCTGCCCATCGCCAAGATCGCCGCCCGCGTCATGGCCGGGGAAAGCCTGGCCTCGTTCGCGCTGCAGGAAAAGCCGCTGGAGCATGTGGCGGTGAAGGAGGCGGTGTTCCCCTTCGCCCGCTTCCCCGGCGTCGATATCCTGCTGGGGCCGGAAATGAAGTCCACCGGCGAGGTCATGGGCATCGACCGCGATTTCCCCCGCGCCTTCGCCAAATCGCAGCTGGGCAGCGGTTGCCGTCTGCCGCTGGAGGGCACCGCCCTGTTGTCGGTGCGCGACGGCGACAAGGCCGGTATCGTCGCGGTGGGGAAAAGCCTGATACGGCTGGGCTTCAAGGTGATCGCCACCGCCGGCACCGCCGCCATCTTACGCGAACATGGCGTGGAGGTGACGGTGGTCAACAAGGTGCTGGAAGGCCGACCGCACTGCGTCGACGCCATGTTGTCGGGGCAGGTGCAGCTGGTGGTCAACACCACCGAGGGGGCGCAGGCCGTGGCCGACAGCTTCTCGATCCGCCGCACCGCGCTCACCCGCAATATTCCCCATTACACCACGGTGGCCGGCGCCTCGGCGGCGGTGGACGCCATCGAGGCCGTGCGCGGCGGCGCACTTGATGTTGCGCCGTTGCAGTCGTATTTTAAATCCTCGTTTTAGGGGAATCCGGCGGCGGCGTTAAGCCGCCGCCGCTTTTGTCTTTCTCATACCAGGACGATCGGATGGAAAAAATCCCGATGACTCCGGGTGGCTTGACCATTCTGGAGGACGAACTGCGGCAGATGAAAACGGTGGAGCGTCCGGCGGTGATCCGGGCCATCGCCGAGGCGCGCGAGCATGGCGACTTGTCGGAAAACGCCGAATATACCGCGGCGCGCGAGCGTCAGGGCTTTATCGAAGGCCGCATCACCGAGCTCGAAGACATCATCAGCCGGGCCCAGGTGATCGACGCCTCGACCCTGTCGGGCGACATGGTGCGTTTCGGCGCCACCGTGACCCTGGCCGATGAGGACAGCGACGAGGAGCCGGTCTACCAGATCGTCGGCGCCCACGAGGCCGATATCCGCTCGGGCCGTCTGTCGGTGCATGCGCCGCTGGCCCGCGCCCTGATCGGCAAGCATATCGGCGATACCGTCGAGGTTAGCACGCCGGGCGGCTCGAAAAGCTACGAGATCGTCGACGTGCGGTTCGTCTGACCGGCAGGGTGACGGTTACGAAAAAGGGCCGGTTCCCCCCTGGGAACCGGCCCTTTTCATTGGCGCTTGCCGCTTGCGTCAGCCGACGATTTCGGTCTGAGCGAAGAAGAAGGCGATCTCGATATTGGCGTTTTCCAGCGAATCCGAGCCATGCACCGAGTTGGCTTCCACCGATTCGGCGAAGTCGGCGCGGATGGTGCCGGGCGCGGCGTTGGCCGGGTTGGTGGCGCCCATGATCTCACGGTTGCGCAGCACGGCGTTTTCGCCTTCCAGAACCTGCACCACCACCGGGCCGGAGGTCATGAAGTCGACCAGTTCGCCGAAGAAGGAGCGCTCGGAATGCACGGCATAGAACTTGCCGGCCTGTTCCTTGGTCAGGCGCAGACGCTTCTGGCCGACGATACGCAGGCCGGCATCCTCGAAGCGGGCATTGATCTTGCCGGTCAGGTTGCGGCGGGTGGCATCGGGCTTGATGATCGACAGGGTACGCTCAATGGCCATGTTGTCTTGTCCTCGTCTAGGGGTAATGGCAGTGTCTTGATGATGGCGTGGGGCCAGCCGCAAGCCTGCCTGCGGCACTTTTCCCTCACTCCGCTCCCCGGCGGAATTTGGCGCGTTATACTCCGTTGTGACGCCGCTGGCAACGCCCCGGTTCATGACAATGGTCATATGGGGGGTAGGCCGAGATGACCGTGGCGCATCGACGAGGAAAACGGTAGTCTGCACGCCGTGAACCGCCGCGCCCTGGGCGCGAAAACGGTTCCGTTTCGATGTCGGCATCCGCGGCACCCTGAAAAATGAAGAAGAAACCTCAAACAGCGGAAACTTTGACGCGGGAAGAGCGTCAGGTGGCCATTACCTTGCAGTCGGCGCGCGATGTGCTGGGCGAGATTGAAACCTATCGCGGCGTTTTGAGCGACGAACGGCAGAACCATCAGGTGCGGCGCGATGCCAAGCACGATCTGATCGAGGCTTCGGAACGGCTGTGCAATCTGTTGGGGCTGGCGGTCTATCAGATCGCCAACAGCCCCAGCGGCGCGTTCCAGGCCCGCATGAAGGCGATGATGGACGATCTGCGCAGCCGCCTGCTCGACATGGGCACCAGTCTGATGTTCGAGAAGATGGGCCGCATCAAGAGCCGCGCCGAGGACGTGCTGGAAAGCAACAGCTATCCCATCGGCCTGGCCGCCAAGCTGGATATGGCCTTTTCCGGCATTCTCGACAATCTGAAAACGCTGGGGGCCATCGACCGGCTGAAGGACGATCAGCAGGGCCTGCTGGAGGCTACCGGCAAGGATATCCGCAGCCTGATCGAGATCGAGCAGGATCTGGGCATCATGCGCGAGATCAAGCAGAGTAAGAAAGCTTAATCTCCGGGCGTAATTTTAACGTTTAACGCGAAATGTCGGGGAGCGGCCATTGTTCCGCCCCTATACCCATGATATCCTTGCGGTCATTCCATCCCAGTCTGATCCGGGGGAATTATGGGGAGATGCGCGGCATCTGTCCTTCGGGCCGTCAGCTGGGGTGTGGCAGATTAAGGAGGACATCCGAAATGAACTTCTCGCATTTGGATCCCGATGCCCTGATCGCCCTGGGGTTCCTGGGCTCCATTCTGGTCATCACCGTGGGGCTGTTCGCTTTCGTGCTGACCCGTAAAGGCCGCCGCTGAGTTTTGCCTTCCGACCGAGCTGTTTCGGATAAACGCGAACCGGGCGCCGGTTCGCGTTTTTTTGCCTGATACCAAGTCGCGATGAGTTTGACTCATCGCGACGCCGGTTAGGAGCAAGGCGACGCGCGCCTGATGGCGCGAAGCCAAGGGTTTCGGAGAAAACCGCCCGGCGCATGAGGGTGCAGTGATCGGTTCCGATCACTGCAATTTGGTATGAATCAGGGCAGGATTTGCCGTTTCGCTGTCCTGTGCCCGGCAAAAAATTCCGTGTGAAAAGAGGGGGATACCAGAGAAAACGCCGGTTTTTAAGCGGCATGCGCCTTGCGTAGCTCTTTCCGAAAACGCCATTTGGGAAGGAGGGGGCCATGGCCCGTCATCAGCAGTCCGAGGACAAACGCCGGCTGACCACCGCCGAGATCCTCTATCAGACCCCGGGGCGCCCGCATCTCATCCAAAGCTTCGTCTGGCAGGATTACGACAGCGCCCCCGATTATCCCGAACTGACCCGCTTCCTGCATTTCTGGTCCTGCCAGTTCGACGTCACCCTGCATTCGGTGAGTTTCGCCAGCCAGGACAAGCCGATGCCGCCGGAAGCCAATTATGTGGGCTATTCCTACGGGGTGCATTGATCCCGAAAGGGATCAGTGCGCCAGGAAGCCGTCGATTTCCGACTGGGCCAGGATCTTGGTGCTGCCGTGGATGACGGCGCTGGCCACGTCCATCAATTTTTGCACCCCGTGCGAGGCCTCGCTGCAGATATAGCGCAGTTGCTCGGCCTCGCCGCCCTCCAGCACCTCGGCGATGCGCACGATGGAGGCCGCCACCAGGCGGTTCATCTGGCCGATGACCTCCTCGAACGGCACGCGGTATTTCGAGGGCACATGGTCGTAGGCCTCGATGGCCAGGGCGCGGTCGCGGAACTGGCTGTCGCGGAAATGGTCCTGGTAGCTTTTGGGCGACCAGGCCTGGGCATCCTCCAGGCAGTCGGGCATATCGGGAATCATATCGAGCATCATGATGATCTCGTTGAAATGATTCAGGTAGTCGGTGGCCAGCAGGGTTTGCGGGTTGATATTGGTCCCCACGGCCTTGTCGCTGAACGCGATGAAGCCGGCCTGTTCCTCGGGCAGAATACCGTCCAGTTCCAGTCCGTCCATCATGCAGAAGCCACCCGTTTTTTCCCTCTTATCCCGGCCCAGGATAAAGCTTTGCCCGGCCAGCATCAATTGGGCGATTTAGGGAAAACGCATTTGGACGCCGCGCATGAGCGTTGCCGAAGCGTGAGCGCAGGCAAAAGTGAGGAGAGCCAAGCTGGCGGCACGCCAGCGCCCGGCGCCTGAGGACAGATCATGAAACACCCTGGGCACCCGGTGAAATCATTCGCCGCGGTGATAGGGGTGGTTGGCGAGGATGCATTCGGCGCGGTAGATCTGTTCGGCCAGAAGCCCGCGCACCAGCATGTGCGGCCAGGTCATGCTGCCGAAGGACAGCAGCATGTCGGCGCGGGCGCGCACCCGCTCGTCATGGCCATCGGCGCCGCCGATGAGAAAGGCGATACAGGCGCGGCCCTGGTCGCGCCAGTCCCTGAGGCGTTCGGCGAAGGCCGGGCTGCTCTGCGGTTTGCCCCGTTCGTCCAGGGCGACCAGCACGGCGCCGGGCGGAACCTGGGCCAGCAGCAGCTCGGCCTCGCGGGTTTTGCGCTCGGCCGGCGGCAGCGGGCGCTTTTCCTCCACCTCCTTCAAGGTGAGCGGCCAGCCCAGACGGCCCTGATACTGTTCGAACAGGGCGCGCTCGGGGCCGGGCTTGGCCTTGCCGACGGCGGCCAGGATCAGGCGCATGGGCCGCGATCAGTCCAGCGGGGTGATCAGGGGTTCGGTCCGTTCCGGGGTTTTCAGGCCCCACATCTTCTCCAGGCCGTAGAAGCTGCGCACTTCGGGGCGGAACAGATGCACCACGATATCGCCGGCATCGATCAGTACCCAGTCGCCCTGGGTCTGCCCCTCGACGGAAACCGGCAGGCCGAGATGTTTCAGCTTGAAGTGCAGATGGTCGGCCATGGCCGCCACCTGGCGCTGCGACCGGCCCGAGGCGATGACCAGATGATCGGCCATCGAGGAGCGGCCGCGCAGGTCCACTACCAGGATATCGTCGGCCTTGTCGTCCTCCAGCGAGGCGGTGACGGTGGCGACCACCTGTTCGGGGGCGAGCGGTTGGGAAAGGGTGGCGGGAATGGTTTTATGCTCCAGGGTCATGCGTGATTAAAATCCGGTAAGGGGCTGGCAAGGCGCAGCGCGGTGGCCGAGGCGGGGTGACGCCGCTGATGCAGGAACACCCAGGCGGGCGGAGGGGCGTCCGCCAGCAGCCTGGCCCGCCGGGCCGGGTGCCGCTTGGACAGGAAGCGCGTGGCCGCCTTGCCGGCCAGGGCTTGAAAAGAATATGGACTACGGTCGAAAACCGCAATGGGAACGCGGCGGAAGATCTCCTCCCAACGCTCCCAGCGGGGAAACTGCGCCAGATTGTCGGCGCCCATCAGCCAGACGAAACGCCGCGCCGGGAAGCGGCGGCGCAGCACCGCCAGGGTGTCGGCGGTATAGCGGGTCGCCAGGGCGCTTTCCAGCCCGGTAACGCGGATGGCCGGATGATGGGCGCGGGCCCGGGCGATCCTCAGACGCGTGGCCAGCGGCGCCATGCCCCGCGCCGCCTTCAGCGGGTTCTGCGGGCTGACCAGCCACCACACCTCGTCCAGCCCCAGGGCGGCCAGGGCGGCCAGACTGATATGGCGGTGGCCGTCATGGGCCGGGTTGAACGAGCCGCCCAGCAGGCCGACACGGCGGCGCAGGCGGTCGCCCCTGGGGTTGGGGGGCAGGGCCATGGCGTCAGGCGCGGGTTTGGCCGTCGCCGCGCACCACATATTTGAAGGTGGTGAGCTGTTCCACCCCCACCGGGCCGCGCGCATGCATCTTGCCGGTGGAAATGCCGATTTCGGCCCCCATGCCGAACTCGCCGCCATCGGCGAACTGGGTGGAGGCGTTGTGCAGCACGATGGCGCTGTCCACCCCGGCGAGGAAGGCGGCGGCGGCGGCCTCGTCGCCGGTGATGATGCTTTCGGTGTGGTGCGAGCCGTAGCGTTCGATATGGGCGATGGCGCCCTCCACCCCGTCCACCAGCTTCACCGAGAGGATGGCGTCGAGATATTCGGTGCTCCAGTCCTCGTCGCTGGCGGGGCGCACGCGGGGGTCGACGGCCTGGGAAGCCGCGTCGCCGCGCACCTCGCAGCCGGCGGCCAGCAGATCCTCCACCAGCGGCGCCAGATGGCTGGCGGCCACCTTGCGGTCCACCAGCAGGGTTTCGGTGGCGCCGCAGATGCCGGTGCGGCGCATCTTGGCGTTCAGCACCACCTTGCGGGCCATGGCGAGATCGGCGCCGCCATCCACATAGGTGTGGCAGATGCCGTCCAGATGCAGGAACAGGGGGATGCGCGACTCCGCCATCACCCGTTCGATCAGCGAGCGGCCGCCGCGCGGCACGATGACGTCCACGGCGTCGTTCATGCGCAGCAGGATGCCTACGGCGGCGCGGTCGGTGGTGGGCACCATCTGCAGGGCGGTATCGGGCAGGCCGGCGGCGGCCAGGCCCTGGCGCAGGCAGGCCAGGATGGCGCGGGAGCTGTTCAGGCTTTCCGAACCGCCGCGCAGGATGGCGGCATTGCCCGACTTCAGGCACAGGGCCCCGGCATCGGCGGTCACGTTGGGGCGGCTTTCATAGATGATGCCGATCACGCCCAAGGGCACGCGCACGCGGGCGATATCGAGGCCGTTGGGGCGCTGCCAGCGGGCGATTTCCTGGCCCACCGGATCGGGCAGGGCGGCGATGTCCTCCAGGCCTTTGGCCATGGCCTCGATGCGGGCGTCGTCCAGCAGCAGGCGGTCGAGCAGGGCGGGGCTCAGGCCCTTGTCGCGTCCGGCCCGCATGTCGAGGGCGTTGGCGGCCTTGATGCTGTCGGCGTCCCGGCGCAGGGCGGCGGCGGCCAGGCGCAGGGCCTGGTTCTTGGCCTCGGTCCCGGCGCGGGCCAACTGGCGGGCGGCGGCGCGGGCCTCCCGCCCCAGCGTGGTCATCAGGGCGAGCAGTTCGGCGGAATCGTGTGTCATCAGTCCAGCACCATATCGTCGCGGTGAATGAGGACATCGGGGCCGCGATAGCCCAGAAGCCGTTCGAAATCGGGGCTCTTGTGGCCGATGATCAGGCGGGCGTCCTCGGCGGAATAGGCCGACAGCCCCCGGGCCACCGCCCGTCCCTCGGGCGAGAGCACCACCACGGTGTCGCCCTTCTGAAACTCGCCCTCCAGCGCCGTCACCCCGGCGGGCAGCAGGCTGCCGCCCTTTTTCAGGGCGCGCTGCGCCCCGGCGTCCACCGTCAGGCTGCCCTGGGGTTTGACCGAGCCGGCGATCCACTGCTTGCGCGCCGTCAGCGGTTCGTCGTGCGGGTGGAACCAGGTGCAGCGTCCGCCCTGTTCCAGGGCGCGCAAGGGGTGCAGTGGCGTGCCCAGGGTGATGGCCATGCGGCAGCCGGCGGCCAGGGCGATGCGCGCCGCCATCAGCTTGGTGACCATGCCGCCGGTGCCGTGGCTGCTGCCGGGGTCGCCGGCCATGGCCTCGATCTCGGCGGTCAGCTCGTGCACATGGGGAATGAAGCGGGCCTGCGGATCCTGGCGGGGATTGGCGCTATAAAGGCCGTCGATATCGGACAGCAGCACCAGGGTGTCGGCGCCGATCATCTGGGCGACGCGGGCGGCCAAACGGTCATTGTCGCCGACGCGGATTTCGGCGGTGGCCACGGTGTCGTTCTCGTTGATCACCGGAACGGCGCCCAGGCGCAGCAGGGTGTCCAGGGTATTGCGGGCGTTGAGATAGCGGCGGCGGTTCTCGGAATCGTCCAGGGTCAGCAGCACCTGGGCCACGCCGAGGCCGTGGCGGGCCAGGCTTTCCTGATAGGCGTGGGCCAGGCGGATCTGCCCGGTGGCGGCGGCGGCCTGTTTTTCGTCCAGGCGCAACGGTCCCTTGCCCAGGGCCAGGCGGCGGCGGCCCACCGCCACCGCGCCCGAGCTGACCACGATCACCTCGATGCCGCGGGCGCGGCAGGCGGCAAGATCGTCGGCCACGGCGTCCAGCCAGGGGCGGTTGATCTCGCCAGAGTCATCGACCAGAAGCGACGAGCCGATCTTGACGACCAGACGACGGGCTTCGGTCAGCGCCGTCATTCCTCCTCTCCCTCGTCGCCGTTCTCTTCCGACAGATCGAAATACCAGCCGCTGAAGGCCATGTCGCCCTCGCCGCCCTCGTCGTCGCCGTCGAGGGCGGGGCGCCAGCTGCCGGTCTTGCCGGTGCCGCCGGTGGCCTCGGCGGCCAGGGGGCCGGCGCCGTGTTCGCTGCGGCTGGCCTTGATGGGGGCCAGAAGGGCGTAAAGCACGTCCTTAAGGCCGATGCCGGCGGCGCCCGACAGCGGCAGCACGGTGGCGCCGCTGGCCGCGGCCAGGGCCGCCATCTTCTCCTCGATCTCCTCGGGCAGCAGGGCGTCGCACTTGTTCAGGGCCACCACCTCGGGCTTTTCCGCCAGGCCGCCGCCATAGGAGGCCAATTCGCCCCGCACCACGCGATAGGCCTCGGCCACGTCCTCCTCGGTGCCGTCGATCAGATGCAGCAGCACGCGGCAGCGTTCGATATGGCCGAGAAAGCGGTCGCCCAGGCCGGCGCCCTCGTGGGCGCCCTCGATCAGGCCGGGGATGTCGGCGATGATGAATTCCTCCTCGCCCACATGCGCCACGCCGAGATTGGGGTGCAGGGTGGTGAAGGGATAATCGGCGATCTTGGGGCGGGCATGGGTGACCGCCGACAGGAAGGTGGATTTGCCGGCATTGGGCAGGCCCACCAGGCCGCAATCGGCGATCAGCTTCAGGCGCAGCCACACCCAGGCCTCCTGGCCCGGCCAGCCCACGTCGCCGCGGCGCGGCGCCTGGTTGGTCGAGGTCTTGTAATGGGCGTTGCCGAAACCGCCGTCGCCGCCGCGCAAGAGCTGCTGGCGCTGGCCGGCATGGGTCAGGTCCAGCAGCACCTCCTCGCGGTCCTCGCTCAGGATCTGCGTGCCCACCGGCACCTTCAGCACCAGATCGCGCCCCGATCCGCCGGTGCGGTTGCGGCCCTGGCCGTGATCGCCCTTGGCGGCCTTGAAATGCTGCTGATAGCGGAAGTCGATCAGGGTGTTGAGGTTGTCCACGCATTCCACGTAGACATGGCCGCCGCGCCCGCCGTCGCCGCCGTCGGGGCCGCCGAATTCGATATATTTTTCACGCCGGAAGCTGACGGCTCCGGCGCCGCCGTCACCGCTTTTGACGAAGATCTTGGCTTGATCGAGGAACTTCATGGGGGCCGCCGCTTCAGGGAACGAGGAAAAGCAATCCGGGGAAAACCAAAAAGGGGAATGGCCAAGACCATTCCCCTTTTCAACAGGCAACGTTTGGGGAGGGGGCCCTTAGGCCGCCGGCTCCACCGAAACGTAGGTGCGGCCCAGCGCCTTGGTGGTGAAGGTCACGCGACCTTCGGCCTTGGCGAACAGGGTGTGATCCGTGCCCATGCCGACATTGGCGCCGGGATGGAACTTGGTGCCGCGCTGACGCACGATGATGTTGCCGGGGATCACGACTTCGCCGCCGAACTTCTTGACGCCGAGACGACGGCCTTCAGAATCGCGGCCGTTGCGGGAGCTGCCGCCAGCTTTTTTATGAGCCATGTTTCAAACTCCTGGAATGGCTGGAAGGATCAGGCGTTGATGCCGGTGATGCGCAGGACGGTGAGATCCTGGCGATGACCCTTCTTACGCCGATAGTTCTGACGGCGCTTCTTCTTGAAAATGATCACCTTCTCGCCACGGGTCTGCTCCACCAGGGTGGCGGTGACGCTGGCGCCGGCCACAACCGGGGCGCCGACCTTGTCGCCGACCATCAGAACCTGATCGAGAGTGACGGTGTCGCCGGCCTGGCCCGGCAGCTTTTCGACGAGGATCACGTCGTTAGCGGCGACCTTGTATTGCTTTCCGCCGGTCTTGATGACTGCGAACATGTCTTTCTACCACTTCCCACAAACGGAACCCAGCGGACCTTTGCGGACCGCGGCGAGAGGGCGGAAATATACCCAGACCGTTTCCAGAGTCAACAAAGAATCTTGCTGGCCCCGCCGATGAAAGCACTTGCGCGCCCCGGCCTCTTCGACTACCTTCCCGTCTCCCCGAGCGGAGAGGTGCCGGAGCGGTCGATCGGGGCGGTCTCGAAAACCGTTGTACCTTCGCGGGTACCGTGGGTTCGAATCCCACCCTCTCCGCCATTTAATAAAAAAGCCACCCCCCGGGTGGCTTTTTTATTAAATGCTGGCCGGGGGTGCGGCTTTAGACCCCACCGGGTTCGGCGCCGCCCGCGCTGATGGCGCGCGGGGCAAGCGAGGCCGCAGGCGTCAATCCCACCTGTCGCGGACGGATCCCCCCTGGGGGGCTCCTTGTCAGGAAAGATCGGCCCGCCCGGGGTGCGGGCGGGCCTTGAGCGTTCGCGGCGTCAAAGGGTCTTGGCGGCCTCGGCGTTGCGCAGCAGGAAGCGCTGCAGCTTGCCGCTGGGGGTTTTCGGCAGTTCGGTCACGAAGGCGATCTCGCGCGGGTAGGCGTGGGCCGACAGGCGCTTTTTCACGAACTGGCAGAGCTCCTCGGCCAGGGCGTCGGTTCCCTGCAGGCCGGGGCGCAGAATGACGAAGGCCTTGACGATTTCGGTGCGTTCGGGGTCGGGCTTGCCGATCACCGCCGTTTCGATCACCGCCGGATGTTCCAGCAGGGCGCTTTCCACGTCGAAGGGGCCGATGCGGTAGCCCGACGAGGTGATGACGTCGTCGGCGCGGCCGACGAAGCTGATATGGCCGTTGCTCTCCAGTTCCACGGTGTCGCCGGTGCGGTAGTAGCCGTTGCGGATGGCCGGGGTGGGCTGTTGCCAGTAGCCCGAGAACCACAGGAGCGGCGAGCGGGCGATATCCACCGCCAGCACGCCGGGCTGGTTGGGCGGCAGTTCGCGGTCGTCCTCGTCGAGCACGCAGACGCGGTGGCCGCGCAAGGCCAGTCCGGCCGAACCCAGAAGCACATCATGGGCCAGGCCGTGATGGTTGTTGACCACCATGCCGAGTTCGGTCTGGCCGTAGTGATCGTGGATGGTGACGTCGAGATGCTCGTCGAACCAGCGGATCACCTCGGGGTTCAAAGGCTCGCCGGCGCTGCTGACGGCGCGCAAGGCGCCCTTCACCGGGGCGGCGGCCTCGGGTCCGGCGGCGATGAGCAGGCGGAAGGCGGTGGGCGCCCCGGCCAGATTGGTGATGCCGTGCTCGCGGATGATGCGGTAGGTGCTCTCCACCGTGAAGGGGCCGTCGTAGAAGGTGGTGGCATGACCCAGGGCCAGCGGCCCGGTCACGGCGTAGTAAAGGCCGTAGGCCCAGCCGGGATCGGCGATGTTCCAGAATGTGTCCTCGGGCCGCAGATCGACGGCGTCGCTCATATAAAGACGGAAATTGATCAGCGCCTTCAGGGGCACCGGCACGCCCTTGGCCGGGCCGGTGGTGCCGGAGGTGGACATCATCAGGAACAGATCGTCGCCGCCGCGCGGCACCGGGGCGAAGTCGGCGGGCTGGACCGCCAGTTCGGCATGCAGATCGACGCAGCCGTCCGGCGCGGTTTCCCCCTTGTCGGCGCGCAGGGCCAGGGCTACCGGCGGCCGGGCCTTGAGATCGGCCAGCTTGGCGAGATTGGCGGGATCGGTCACCAGCAGTTTGGCACCGCTCATGCCCAGGCGATGCTCCACCGCCTTGGGGCCGAAGGCGGTGAACAGCGGCTGATAGACGGCGCCGGCCCGCCAGGTGCCGAGGATGGTCACCAGAAGATCGGGAGTGCGCGGCAGCATGCCGGCCACCACGTCGCCGGGCTTGATGCCCCGGGCGGTGATGAAGCGGGCGAAGCGGGCCGACAGATCGCGCAGCTGACGGAAGGTCAGGGTGGCGCGGCGGCCGTCGTGGCTTTCCCAGTCGAGGGCCGGGCGGTCGGGGCCGTCGGCCCAGCGGTCGCAGCATTCGACGCAGGCATTGAGGCCGCCGTTCAGGCTGCCGGATAGATGGGCGGCGACATCCTCGAAGCGGAAGGCGGCGATGGTGTCGGCATAGGTGGGGCGGGTCATGGGGTCTCCTCTCCCTTTCAGCATCGGATGGGCGTTCGCCTCGTTGGCCGATGACTATAAGAGGGGGGAGGGGCGGCCACCATGTCCGCAGCGCTTACCGGGCGTGGCGGCTTTTGCCATGTTTCGCCCGGTTCAGGGCTGGCTCAGCACCACATGGCCGCTCATGCCGGCCAAAAGTTCGGGATGCCGGCCGATCAGCCGTCCTTCCTGGGTCAGACAAGCCGGACGGAAACGGATCATCCTGGGTCCTTGGCAGTGGGACGGGAAGGGATGGAGGCGTGCAGGAAATGCCAGGTGAGGCGGGCGGTGAGCAGGCCCAGGCCCAACCCGGCCTCGATATCGCTCAGCCAATGGTAATCGGCGCCCAGGAGGCCAATGCAAACCACCAGCACCGGCAGCAGCCACAAAAGCCGCAAGCGCGGCGCGGCCTGCCACGCCACCGCCATGGGGGCGCTGATGGCGGTGGCATGGCCCGAGGGGAAAGAGCTCCAGCCCGGGCCGCCATGCAGGGGCGCGAAGGTGAAGACGCCGTTGGCGATCCACGATGGATTATGGTCGATCCAGGTTTCCGGCCAAGTGCGGCCGCACAGAACCTTCAACTGCTCCTTGGCGGCCAGGGCGATCAGGGTGGCCAGGGCGGCGGCCAGCAGGGCGCGGGCCCGGGGCGACAGGGGGGCGGCGCGGACGCGCCAGGCCAACAGCAGCAGCGTCAGGCAGGCCAGGGGCGCCGGAGCGTCGGCCAGGAGGGTGCCGTCGCGGAACAGGCCGCCGCTATCGGGATGCTGGTGCAGCCAGGTGGCCAGCGGCCGATCCAGCCACCGCATGCTGGCCAGGATCACCAGGATCCACAGGGCGGGAAGCAGGACGGGGCGGAGGCGGGGCATGGAGGGCTCTGTCCGGGTGGGGGCGGAAATAAAAAATGCCAGCCCGCAGGCTGGCATTTTTGGGAAACGCGAGTCAAATGAACAGGAGGTGCTTTCAGCGCACGAACACCTGAACCTCGCCGTCGCTGGCGGTGGCGCTGCTGGCCTGCGACAGGCGCAGGCGGTCCGAAGGCAGGCCCATCTGGGTCAGCGAACGGGCCACCGATTGGGCGTTGCGCACGGCGGCGGTTTCGCCCAGGGCGGCGGTGCCGGGCGGGCCTGCCGTGGGGGTCATGGCCACCACTTCGAACACGGCGCCGGGGCGGCGGCTCAAGGCGCCTTTCACGGCGGTGTAAAGGGCGTCCTCGTAATGGACGTTGGGGCGATCGAAGTGGATCACCACCAGCGGCTGGTCGATGGAAGAGACCGGCGAGGCCGCCGAAAAGGGCGACACCGGGGCGATGTCGGCACGGATCGGCGTCAGCGAGGTGCCGTAGAGCTGGCCGTTCTTCACCGACACCGCCAGGGTGTTGAGGTTGAGGCGCTCGTTGGTGAGATATTGCTGCTGGCGCTGGGAATCGGCGGACAGCTCGGTCAGCAGCCGCTGGATCAGGATGGTGGTGCCGTTGGCGTCGTCTTCCAGAATGCGCAGCTGGCGGTGATCCTCGTCCACGGCGCCCGACAGCGAGCGGGCGGCGCGGATGGAGTCCAGCAGATAGGCGGCCATGCCCGAGGTGTTCGCCACGTCGGAGGTCAGGCGGTTCATGCCGAGCACATCTTCATTGATGCGGTCCAGCTCACCCTCGGCCTCGTTCCACTGCTGCACCAGGATGGGGTTGCCGGGGGTGGTGCCCACCTGCAGGCGGGCCTCGATGGCGGCGACGGTGCCGTGGAAGCGTTCGGAGTCCTGCACGGTCTGGGCGCGAATCTGCTGCAGGCGGTCGTTCTGGCCGCTCAACGTCGATTTCAGACGATTGAGATCGTTGCGCAGGCCGTCCACCTTGGTGCCGACGAAGGTTCCGGTGGAGGCGCCGCCCGAGGAGTCGGTGGCCAGCGGCGACGAGGTGACGTCGGGCTGGGCGGCCACCGGAGCCGGGCTGCTGGCCGTGGCGGTCCCGGTGGGGGACACGGCGGGGAACAGGGCCTCGTCGACGAAAGAGCATCCGCCAAGAAGCAAAGCCGCGGCCAACGCGGCGGTGTGGGTCATACGAAAGGCCATCGGGCTGGGCACCTTGACTCGCGAGTTATTGTCGATGTGGCCGGTTGGGGTGTGAAGCGCTTCAAACCATAAAATTTGCTCCCCCGGCAAATCATGGCGGAGTGTACCCAAAGCCCGTTCTTGCCACAAGCCGCTTTCACCATTGATTCGATGGGGTGAATTGTTGGGAAAATTCCATAACCGCCTGGACGGGGCAAAAAATTTTATGAGGGTGTAAAAAACCTCTTGCCCAGGCGGGGGGGAATCCGTATGGTCCGTGGCCTCGACGGCGGCCTCCTCGTGAGGGTGTCGTGGCCGAAAAGCGCCCGTAGCTCAATTGGATAGAGCACCAGACTACGAATCTGGGGGTTGGAGGTTCGAGTCCTTCCGGGCGCGCCAGTAAAGGCCTTGGGGTCATCCCCCAAGGCCTTTTCCAATTCGGTTTTTATAAAGGGCGCCCGTAGCTCAATTGGATAGAGCACCAGACTACGAATCTGGGGGTTGGAAGTTCGAGTCTTTCCGGGCGCGCCATTTTTTCCATCTCAAGCGTTGATCTCTCCCGGAGAGCGCCCGTTCTCGTGGTATGGTCGAAGCCCTCCGCTCCACCATCGCGAGGGCTTTCGCTATGGTCCGACTATTGCCGCGTTTCCTGTTCAGACTGGGGACGAGAGCGCTTCTGGCCCGCCGCGCCGCGCGGCGGGCGCCCGCCGTCGCCTACGATGCGTGGGGCCTCCGCCTGTCGGTGGGCGGGCAGGTGCGGCAGGCGCTGCCCTGGGACGCGATCGCGATCGTCGCCATCCGCATCGAGGACGCGGTGCTGCCCTGTCCCTACTGGTATGTCGGCAACGAGGAGACGCTGCTGCGGATTCCCAACGACGCCGAAGGTGGACCGGCGCTTTTCCAGGACGGGTTTCGCGAACATCTCGCCGGGTATGACACCGCGGCGGCGCGGGCGGTCATCGCCACGGCGATGGCGTCCCTGGACGGCGGCTTCATCGTGTGGCGTTCGGCGGCGGCGATTTGATTTTCCTCTTGTCTTCCGGCCCCGGCGGTCTGAGAGTCGCCAACGGGCCTTAACCGGCGTCGCGGTTTGAGGGGCTCCGTTGATCGGGTCCGATCAACGGGATTTGGTCTTATACCAAGTCGCGGTGAGCTTGGCTCATCGCGACGCCGGTTAGGAGCAAGGCGACGCGCGGCTGATGCCGCGTTAGGCAAGGGGTCTGGAAGACCCCGC